>NZ_JBKJHC010000009.1:0-221269 GCF_046613565.1 Flavobacterium sp. RHBU_3
TGGTGTTAACAACACCTCACTAAAAATAAGCAACCTTACTGCAGAGCAGCAGGTACTTATTATAGAGGTAGATACCGTAAACGGTAAAGTAAGCAAACGCATCGTTTACTAACGGTTGCTATTAAAATAACATACCCAAAAAAGAAGCCCCGCCATATTGGCGGGGCTTACTTTTTATAGGACGTCAAGCTTTTAAGAAGTTGCTTATTTCATCTCAAATTCGTGTCCGCAGTTGTTGCAGTGGTATTTATATTTTATAAACGGTGGAAGCGTGCCCAGCAACAAAGTACCAAACAGGAAACCAAGAAGTCCCTTACCATTGCGCACCGTACTCATTACCTCAACTTCGGCAGCATCGCAGTTAGGGCAGTTCATAGGGTTACCGCTGTTATCTACCGCATAGCGCGATATATCTTCCAGCACCTGCTTAGCTTTTACAGCGTCTTCAGCACGTACAAAAAGCTGTACACCTCCCATAGCATTGCTCATAAGCGGATCTGCATCTATCGTGTTATTGTTCTTCATAAACACCTCTACCCCATCAGCTTCAAGCCTGCCCTTAAGGATAAGCGCCTCTGCCGAGTATTGGAAAGAGGCTATTTTTATAAATTGTGGTTGCATAATACAAAGTTACATAACAATCTCTTTTACCCGACAAAGGCCCAATACTGTTAAAACCAACCCCCCTCTATTATCAATACTTTAATAATCCTTTACCAAAATCACACGTTAATTCGTTCTAATTTTGATTATTCAATTGCAAATTAACACTTTTATCATGGAACTACGGTTGCCCCCATACTTACGCACACTGGCTATAATGCTGCTAATAACCATGATTGTATTTTTTATGATTGTAGGCAAAGGGCTCATAGTGCCGCTGCTAATATCGGGGTACATAGCCATGCTGCTTACCAGTACCTGTAACCGCCTGGAACGGTTTAAAATTCCTAGGTCGCTGGCGGCATTCCTGTGCCTGCTGGTATTTGTAGCGCTGCTTACCGGTATTATTATTTTTATATGCATGCAGGTACGCGGTTTTACAAACGACCTGGGCGACGGCCTTATGGCCAAAATAAACACCTTTGTAATAGAAGCCAACACATGGAGCAAAAAAACATTTGGGTTTGACCTGGGGATGCCCAATGGTTTTGAAATAGAAAAAGCCGTGGAAATGGTAGGTACCGAAAACACAAAGCCTACGCAAATGATACTGGACACCCTAAATACGGTAAGCGATATTATACTGCTACCCGTATTTATCTTCTTTTTACTCATTTACCGCGACCACCTTGCCGTGTTTGTAACCAAGGTTTTCCGCAGGCAGGACAATGATTTTTTATTGCGAAAGCTTACCTCCATACGCAAAATAGTACATGCATACATACTGGGTGCCGGTAAGGTAATGTGCATACTGGCCATAGTAAACACCGCTGTGCTGTTTGCCCTGGGTATAGAACACGCCATCTTTTTTGGGGTGCTGGCAGGTATGCTTAACATCATTCCGTACGTGGGGCCTACACTGGGTGCCGTACTGCCGTTTTTCTTTGCATTGGTAACAAAAGACAGCGTATTTTACCCCATAGCGGTGGCGGTATCGTTTACCATAATACAAATACTGGAGGGCTCGTTTTTAACGCCAAAAATTACCGGGAGTAATGTAAACCTTAATGCCCTTGTAACGTTTATAGGGCTGCTTGTAGGTGGTGCTATATGGGGCATTATGGGCATGATACTTATTATACCTACCATAGCCATAATGAAAAAGCTGTTTGAGTTAAGCCCTGATACCCGCCCCTACGCTTACCTGTTTGGCGAAGAAGACAGCAACTGGTTTAAGCGGCGCAACAGGCAAACAACCCCGGCCGAAGCGCAGGCAGAAGTACAAACCGATAAAGAAGTAAAGGCTGTTATGAATAACGAAGCGCATTAGTAAGCGTATCCATAAGTGCAGAGATTTGTCGGGTAGTATTAAAGTTGTGCAGGCATATGCGCAGGCGCTCCTGCCCTGCCGGTACCGTAGGCGATAATATGGCTTTTACGCTAAAGCCCGCCCGTTGCAGTAACGCTGCTATCCTTCGGGCGCGTTCATTACCCGGAACCACAATACATTGTATAGCGCTAAAGCTTATTATAAACGGCAGGCGGCAACGTTCTACCTCGTTTTTAAACTGGGCTATAACCTGCTGTAGCGCAGCTATGTTTTCGGGGTGCATACGCATAAGGTTATAACTGCTTATTATGGCGGCCAGCGAGTGTGGCGGCAGTGCTGTGGTAAACACAAAACTACGCGCAAAGTTAGCCAGGTACGTGGTAAGCTCCTTACTGCCCAGTATGGCAGCCCCGTGGCAACCCAATGCCTTACCAAAGGTAATAACCGTAGCAAAAACCCGCTGCTGCAATCCGTAATCCTGTAAAAGCCCCTGTCCTCTCCTGCCAAAAACCCCTATGGCATGCGCCTCGTCTACCACAAGGCGGCACTTGTAGCGCTGGGCTATATCGGCAAAAGCCTCCAGGTTTGGCGTATCGCCATCCATGCTAAAAACAGATTCGGTTACTATATACAACTCCTGTGCCTTACTGCGGTGGCGTTCTACCAGGCGGTACAGCGCTTCCTTATCGTTATGGGCAAACTTAAACGATGCTGCGCCACTAAGCTTTAGCCCGTCGCGCACGCTGGCATGTATGGCTTCGTCATACAACACTATATCACCTTTTTGCGGCACGCAGCTAAAAAAGCCCACATTAGCATCGTAACCCGAATTAAACACCAGCGCACTTTCGGCTTCGTGGTATTCGGCTATGGCTTTTTCGGCATCGTCATACAAGGCGTGGTTACCGCTAATAAGGCGCGATCCTGTGGCGCCGTTTTGCCGTACCCCCATGCCCAGCAACAGCTCATGTGCAGTAATAAAAAGCTCCTCCGAACCTGCAAGGCCCAGATAATCGTTTGAAGAAAAATCTATAAGCTGCCCGGGGCTGCCCGGGGTACGCAGTGCGTTTTCCGCTTCGCACTGCTGTAGCTTTTCAGTAAGGGATTTTGGGAATGACTCCATTATTTCAAATATAAGCAATGTTGCCAATTTTAACAAATTTAGGTTAAAGTATTTTTTTTCGGTTATTTTTTATTGTTTTTCGATAATTTATTTACCTTTGTCGAAAACAAAACCCTTTCAACCATGAAGAAGCTAAAAATATTCCGGGCTATTATTATAGCAGCCATAGTATGGTATATCATATATGTGGGGTACAACCTTGCCGCTTACGCTTTACTTTGGGGAACTTCGGCAAATGAATTTGAAATAGCCAGAATACGGCTGTTTGCAGTAGTTGCAAGACATATACTGAATTTTCCCGCGCTTATACTTATAGTTTTATCCCTAAATCGTTTTATAAAACACGGGTACTTTAATACGGGTAGTGCCAAAGGCATTAGGTGGGCAGGTTGGCTTATCTTGGCACAGGCTATAATAAATCTTACATACACGTACTTTATTGTAGGCGTTTTTAATGAAACTTTTGGGATGATAATACTGGGATGGAGCACTATGCTTCCGTTGTGCGCAGGTATAGGGCTAATGGTACTGGCCGATTTTATACTGCGTGGCAAATACCTGAAAGACGAAAACCAACTAACCATTTAATATTTTTCATCATGGCTAAAATAACTATCATCCGTTTGCTGCTGAGTGTTTACATCCCATTTCAGTTGCTAATAATGTTTTGGGTTTATACCATGTTTAACAGTTTTACCTATTCCCCCGGATATGAAATGATGAAACGCATAATCATAGTACACGGCATATCGGCAATAATTTTATTACCGGCACTAATCAGCTTATGGCTATCGTTCCATTATTTTTTAAAGCATGGGTATTTTAATACCAAAAGCCGCAGGTTCCTTAAAATTTCCGGTTACATCCTGGCTGTTAATACCATAATTACCCTGATATTAGACCTGGCTTTGTGCTACATCCCCGGCTACTCGAAGTGGGAGCAATTCCCCGGAGAATTATCATCACTTGTACCCGTACTGCTTATCGGCATCGGGCTGCTGGTTGTAGTAGATTTTATGAAACAAGGCGAAAGTATTGAACAGGAAAACGCCGAATTAATTTAAACAAACTTCATATTTATGAACCGCATTTCAGCACTAAAAACAATTGTTACCATAGCTTTTATAATCAGCGTTATTACCGTTTTTTTTGGCATACCGTTTACCCTTATACTGGCAGTAGCCCAAGACAGGATTCCGCAAAGCATAAGCAATATATCGGCTAACCACCTAAGGGGTACCGGCGCCGTACTGTACCTGCTGTTAACACTGGGAAGCACTGTTTTTGTAGCACTGGCACTGCGCACCTTTAAAGATAGCCTTACCCTTTTTGAAAAGCGCATTTTTTTTGACAACCGCGTAATAACCCAATTGCAAAAATCAGGCAAAGCGTTTGTGGGCGCTGCTGTATTAACCCTTTTATCAGAAATAGCATCGGTATGCTTTGCCCCTGCCGAACCCGGCACATCGGGAGATTTTTCTTATGGCCCTGCACTGTTGCTCGGCGGGCTTGGCCTGTTGTTCCTGGTACTGGGTGATGTGTTTGAGATGGCCCGCAAACTTAAAGAAGAAAACGACCTTACCGTATAGCCCATGCCTATAATTATAAACCTCGACGTAATGCTGGCCAAACGCAAAATGCGCAGCAACGAACTGGCCGATAAGGTGGGCATAACTACAGCCAACCTCTCTATACTGAAAACCGGAAAGGCAAAAGCCATTCGGTTCAGTACCCTTGAGGCTATATGCCGCGAGCTGGACTGCCAGCCCGGCGATATTATGGAGTTTATTCCGGATTAGCCTTAAAGGCGAAAGTTAAAAAGCCCGGAGACCATCCTCACCTGTAATTTTTTTCAATTTCACGCAAAGCCGCAAAAGTCTTCGCGTGCTTCTCCCATTCCGCAGGAATGCTCTGAGAGCTTAACCCTTGAAAAAACCTCAGTGAAACTCTGCGCCTTCTCCGTGTGGCTCTGTGTTATAAAATTCTCGCAAAGACGCCAAGGCGCTAAGCTGACACTGAGAACTGGGACTGTGACTGAAAACTCTGTGTTTTCTTTGCGAGACTTTGAGTAATAGCTTCTCTGTGAATCTCTGCGCCTGCTCTGAGAAACTCTGTGTTACAATTTCTCGCAAAGCCGCGAAGGCGCTAAGCTGGAAACTGCGACTGCGGCTGAGAACTCTCCCAGAGAGGAACAGCTTCACTTAAACTTTAAAACAAATACACGAATAAACAAATTATCGCATCCACGTATTATCAAATAACCGCATAACCCAAAAAATCCTACCTTTACCACTTATTCCCGTTTATAAAAATGGCCAAAGTAAAAACCGCTTTTTATTGCCAAAACTGTGGTACCCAGTATGCCAAATGGCAGGGGCAGTGCAATGCCTGCCGCGAGTGGAACACCATAGTAGAGGAACTTATAGTAAAGGAAGACAAACCGGGCTGGAAAGCCCCCACAGGTGAGGTTAAAAAAGCCCCCAAGCCCCTGCGCATTACCGAAATAGACAGCGCTACCGAAATACGGATGGATACCGGCGACGGCGAACTGAACCGTGTGTTGGGCGGCGGGTTGGTTCCGGGGTCGTTAACGCTGCTGGGCGGTGAGCCGGGTATAGGTAAAAGTACCCTGCTGCTGCAAATATCGCTAAAGCTGCCCTTCCGTACGCTGTATGTAAGCGGTGAGGAAAGCCAGAAACAGATAAAAATGCGTGCCGAGCGTATTACCGCACAGGCAGACAACTGCTATATACTTACCGAAACCAAAACGCAGAACATCTTTAAGCAAATAGAGGCCATAGACCCCGAAGTGGTGATTATCGACTCGATACAAACGCTGCACAGTGATTATATCGAATCGAGCGCGGGCAGCATAAGCCAGATACGCGAAACCACTGCCGAACTGATAAAATTTGCCAAGGAAAGCAACGTACCCGTAATACTCATAGGCCACATTACCAAAGACGGAGCCATAGCCGGGCCGAAGATTTTGGAACACATGGTAGATACCGTACTTCAGTTTGAGGGCGACCGCAATCACGTGTACCGCATACTCCGAGCCCTTAAAAACCGTTTTGGCTCTACCGCCGAACTGGGCATATATGAAATGCTGGGCAACGGTCTGCGCGAGGTGGCCAACCCAAGTGAGATACTTATTTCGCATAAGGAAGAAGAACTGAGCGGCACCGCCATAGCCACTACTATGGAGGGCATGCGTCCGCTTATGGTAGAAATACAGGCACTGGTAAGCACCGCAGTATACGGTACGCCGCAGCGGAGCACCACGGGCTACAACGCCAAAAGGCTGAACATGCTGCTGGCCGTACTGGAAAAACGTGCCGGTTTCAGGCTGGGAGCTAAGGACGTTTTCCTGAATATTACGGGGGGTATTAACGTAGACGACCCTGCCATAGACCTGGCTGTAGTAGCCGCCATACTAAGCAGCAACGAAGATATTCCGGTGGGCAAAGGCTACTGTTTTGCAGGCGAAATAGGCCTTAGTGGCGAGGTACGTCCGGTAAACCGTGTAGAACAACGCATACTGGAAGCTGAGAAATTAGGTTTTTCTACTATTTTTGTATCGAAATACAGTAAGATTTCGTTAAAAAACACTTTGATTGACATAAAACAGGTAGCGCGTATTGAAGATGTGGCAGGCTACCTCTTTGGATAACCAATGAGAAGGAAACTCAACTATAAAAAAATAGTCCGCAGGCTGCTTATCACCCTTGCAATACTGCTGGCACTGTTTACCATACTGTTCTTTGCCTTTAGGAATATGGCGCTGAAACAGGTAATAGCCCGCGTAAAAAACAAAGCCGCAGAGCGCAATGCTACCTTTGAGGTACGTGAAGCCAACTTTGACGGTATTGCCGGCGTAAGCCTTAAAGGCGTGAGCATTACCCCAAATGGTAAACCCACCTTTATGAGCGTGGAGGAGATAAAAACCAGTGTAAGCCTGGGGCACCTGCTGGTGGGCGATGTACAGCTGGGTACCCTGCACATGAAAAACGGTTATGTACAAATGGTACGCGATAGCCTGGGATGGAATTTCCGTAGCCTGTTGCGTTCTAAAAATGATGTAAAGGAAGAAGCCGATACCAATACCGATTATGCCGACCGTGCTTACGGACTGCTAAACCGCGTGCTGAACCTGGTTCCTACCGATATGGAGCTGCACAACCTGGAGCTGCGCGTAGACGACAACGGGCATAAGGTAAACCTGAAGCTGGACAATACCCGCCTTGCCGACAACCAACTGGAAAGTACCCTGCGTGTAGCAGAAGATACCATAGTGCAAACCTGGAAGGTAAGCGGCATGGCCGACCCTCGCGGGCACCAGTGCGACCTGAAATTCTTCAATGCCGATACGGGCCGCGTCGTGATTCCGTATGTGGCAAGACGGTTCCACCTGAAAAGTGGGTTTGATGCTATTAACCTTAAGGTAGATAAAATAGGTATGGACGGCGGCGAGCTGCACGTAGACGGCTACGCATCCATTAAAAACTTTATGGTAAACAACCGCCGCATAGCCAGTAAAGATGTGGTGATAAATAACGCCCGGTTTGACTACCACCTGCGTTTTGGCGACCGCTACATAGAAATGGACAGTACCAGTACCGTACAGCTGAATAATGTAAAACTGCACCCCTTTGCGCGCTACAGCGTAGAGGAAGATACCATATATCAGTTTAAGGCAAACATACCTAAAATGCAGGCGCAAGACTTCATAACCTCGTTGCCTACCGGTTTGTTCACCCATTTTGAAGGTATGGAGGCTCAAGGAAGCTTTAGCTACAGGCTCGACTTTTTGTTTAACAAAAATAAGCCAAACGCCCTGGTGTTTGACAGTACAATGGATAAGGACGAGCTGAAGATTACCAAATATGGTGCTGCTGACCTTGCCAAGCTGAACACTGCCTTTACCTACCGCGCCATAGAAGACGGGCGTGCGCAGCGCGCCGTGGTAGTAGGCACATCAAACCCTAACTATACACAAATAGGCGATATTTCTCCGTTTTTGCGCAAGGCGGTGCTTACCAGCGAAGACCCTTCGTTCTTTAGCCACAGGGGCTTTATTACCGAGGCGTTCCGCCAGAGCCTTATTGCCAATATAAAAACCAGGAAATTTACCCGTGGGGGCAGTACCATAAGCATGCAGCTGGTAAAGAACGTATTCCTTACCCGCGAGAAAACCCTGTCGCGCAAGCTGGAAGAAATATTACTGGTTTACATACTGGAAAACCAGCGTGTAGCAGGCAAGGAGCGTATGCTGGAGGTGTACTTCAACATTATAGAATGGGGACCCGATGTGTACGGTATAGGCGAGGCATCGCGCTATTATTTTGACAAGCACCCGAGCGAACTTACGCTCGATGAATGCGTATACCTGGCAAGCATCATCCCAAGCCCTAAAAAGTTTATGTACCGCTTTGACAGCGAAGGAAACCTGAAAGGCTACGCGCTGAAACACGATAACTACATTAAAAACATAATGCTGCGCCGTGGGCTGATAAGTACTGAGGATACCATAGCACAAAACGGCAACATCAATGTTATAGGACGCGCCCGTAACCGACTGCCGCTAAGCCGTGAACACATTTTTGCCAACGACTCTATAAACGTAGATGAGTTCTTTGAAAACCTGGGCAAACTGGCATATTAGGGTTATTTGTAGTCTACAGTCGCAGTCACAGTTTTCAGGCTCCATCATGGCGAGCGGAGGAACGGAGCGCGGCCATCTCGTCGTTTTGATGTCCTTGGCTTCTTCCATGTCGACCGAAGCGCAGCGACACGAGGGCTTTGCCCGAACTGGCGGAGCAAGCGGAGACATCTCATCAATGCGTACCTAAAACTTAACGAAAATCAACGTGTGCAAAATATGCACAGGTTCAAGTGAAAATCAGTGAACACCTGCTAAAATCTGTGTCATCAGTGTTCCCCTCATTATTAAAAGAAGAAAAATGGAATTTGCAAAAGTTATACTCAATAAAGGAAAAGAAAAATCAGTACAGCGAAACCACCCCTGGATTTTTAGCGGGGCGGTATACGGCGTAAGCGAGGAGCTGACCGATGGCCAGATGGTGCACGTTACTGACTACCAGGGCAGCCTACTGGCTACAGGTTTTTACAGCGACAAGGGCAGCATAGCCGTGCGAGTGCTTACCTTTGCCAATGAAACTTTTGACGATACTTTTTGGGCAAAGCGCTTTAAGGCGGCGTGGGAGTTACGCATGAAGCTTTTTTCTATTGAGGAAACCAATGCTTTCCGCCTGATACACGGTGAGGGCGACGGTATACCGGGGCTTATCATCGACTACTACAACGGGCATTTTGTGGTGCAGGCGCACTCTACCGGTATTTACTTTAAAATGCAGGAAATAGCCGATGCGCTTAAAGCAACCTTCCCGGAGTATTGCCAAACGGTGTACTGCAAAAGTGCACAAACACTGCCTAAAACCGGTACTGATTTCCATGTATACGGTACGGCAAGTAACACCGTAGCCAAAGAAAACAACATACAGTTTCACGTAAACTGGGTGGAAGGCCAAAAAACGGGCTTCTTCCTGGACCAGCGCGATAACCGTAACCTGCTAAAAAAATATTCGGCAGGCAAAAAGGTGCTGAACACGTTTTGCTATACCGGCGGTTTCTCTATTTACGCCATGAGCGCGGGTGCCGAACTGGTTACTTCGGTAGATATTTCGGAGAAAGCGGTAAAGCTTGCTGATGAAAATATGCAACTAAACTTTCCGTGCAGCAACCACCAGGCCGTAGCTTCGGATGTGTTTGACTATCTGAAAGAAAATAAGAACCTGTACGACGTTATTGTACTGGATCCGCCTGCTTTTGCCAAGAACATAAAAAGCAAGCATACCGCCACACAGGCCTACAAGCGCCTGAACATAGCGGGGCTAAAAACCATAACACAAGGTGGCTTCCTGTTTACTTTTAGCTGCTCGCAGGTTATAGACGATGTACTGTTTTACAACACCGTTTCGGCAGCAGCCATAGAGGCAGGCCGTAAGGTACGCGTGTTGCACAAGCTGTCGCAGGGTCCGGACCACCCGGTAAATATTTTCCACCCCGAGGGTTCGTACCTTAAAGGGCTGGTGCTGTACGTGGAGGAGTAGTTGGGTTGGGTTATCCGTTGATTTGATAATACGTGGATGCGTTAATTTGTTTATTCGTGTATTTGTCTTAGAGCACGAGTGAAGCTGTTCCCCTCTGGGAGAGGGGTTAGGGGTGTGTTATCTTTTTTATGATTTTGTAACACAGAGATTAGCGGAGAAGGCACAGAGATATACAGTGGAGCTATTACCCAAAGTACCTCAAAGTAATCCCAAAGTTTCCCCAAGTTCTTTTGTTGTTATGTGTGGCTCTCATTTTCTCTTGGGATAGCTTTCAAAACCACCCCGCCCTGCGGGCACCCCTCCGAAGGAGGGGAATTGTAGTGTCCCACAGATAGAGTGAGCATTCCCCTCCTTCGGAGGGGTGGCGGTACGCCGGGGTGGGTTATTTGGTTTTCAATCACAGCTTCGCGTCTTTGCGAGGAATTTGTAACACAGAGTTTCACGGAGCGGGCGCAGAGATACACCGAGTTTTTATTATTGCTTAAAGCACACAGAGCATTCCTGCGGAATGTGGGGAGGTAGCTGAGTTTTCAGTCACAGTCACAGTTCTCAGTCGCAGCTTTGCGCCTTGGCGTCTTTGCGAGAAATTTGTAACACAGAGATTAGCGGAGAAGGCACACAAAAGGAATTAAACCATGAAAATAATCCTGTTTATACTACTTTTCGGCCTGTTGTTCTGGGGTGTTTACCTGTTTGTTTTACTGTGCAATATTTTAGGACTCGAAGCACAACGCAGCAAAAATTTCTCTAAAGGTTACCGTATTTACCTTACATTGTACTTGTCATTTCTTCTGTTTCTAACCTTTGTTTCTGCGACATTGTACGGAGGAGCTTGGGGTGGCAAACCAAATTACATGGGTCAATGTATTACATATACTATTTTCCATTTAAACGCAGCTGCGTTAGTGTTTCATTGGCACATACCTTTTCAGTATAAATGGCTGTCGCGCATTATTGGGGTTTTAGCCGTGGTATTACCAATTCTTTCCTGCCTTCTTTTTACAGGTGTTCTGTATAATATTGCAGAATTTAGTTTTTCCATTAACGCTATGATTTTACTTTTTGGTTTCCTGTCTGTAAAACTGAGTGTGTACAATTACAGGCGTTTTATGCAAGGCTTGGATTTCAGCGCATAGCGCCTTTGTAAGGAATTATAACACAGAGTCTCTCAAAGGAAGCCCGAAGTTTCGCAAAGTTCTTTTGTTGTTGTGTAAAGCACACAGAGCATTCCTGCGGAATGGTGAGAGATAGGAGAGTGGTAAGCAGGAGTGAGCATTCCTCTCCCGCAGCGGGGCGACCTAATCCGACCACTGGGTACTATTTTCGAAGAACTTTTCTAACTCCTGAATTTTGTTGAATCCATTTTTCAATCAAAATTTGAATCAACGTCATCTTTCGTAAAAATTCATCAACTGTCGAAAAATCTTCTGAATGGATATATGTTTTTTTTCCAGGAGAGCCATTCAATTCGATACGTGTAAAATCTGCTCTTTCTATATCTATTTTCATTATATATTCAGTTGACAAAAATAATGCTGCCTGGTATACATTTTTTTCAACAAAAGGATTTAATGAAAAATTGAATATATTCTGATGTAGAAAGTTATATGTTTCTAATTCTATATAAAGCTCAGAATTAGGAGTGTTATTATTTTTCAAGCTTTTAATATGTCCACGAATGTTATCGATTGAAACATATCCTTCCCCATTTTCATTTATAAAAAGAAGAAAGTTAAACTTTTCAATCCGTTCATAAAACTCAAGCATTATCTGTAGTTTTTTGTCAAAAATCACTTTTTTCAAACCATACCTATCCATATTTCTCATATTGAAAAAAAATGTGACCGATGAAATACAAAAACTTAAAACTGAAAGTATAAGAGGAAGTTCAGATATTATTTTCATAATATTATTTTGTGTCTAAATTAATGAAATTAATAATTCAAAATAGCCAATAACACATAATATATGACATCGACAAAATCATAAAATCACCGCTTCTTTTTTAACTCGTCTCGATACTCCGCCCTCGCATCCGATACCTCATCAAAACCCAGCACAACCCCGTCGGGCATTTTTATGTAAAGCGTGTCGCGCTGTGCTTGCTTCCAAACAGAGTCGCCTACTTCGGCAACATCATAGGCACTCCAACTTACATGCACTGCCCTTCCGTTATTAAGCCTGAATTTGTGTGAATGGTTACCGTCATGTTCTTTCTCAGAGATTTTCCCAAAATAACTATCGTTGTATTTCTCCATATAAAACTCTTTAGCTGTAACCTGTTTCCCGGGTTTATCAGTAAGAAACATATACAGTATAAATGGCGACATAGTGATAAGCATTATCCACCTTACAGCTTCTATAGGGTCCTTAAATTCAGGGATTTTTAGTTCTTTCATGGCTGGTGGCTTATACCAGTAAAGGTACAAAAATAGGTTTGTATAGTGTGTAGTCTGAGTCCTCGATTTCAGTTTCCCCACTTAGCTGTGAATTTGTAACACAGAGTTTCACGGAGGAGTCACAGAGATACACAGAGAAGTTATTACCAAAAGCACACCAAGCCTTTCTAGAAAGTAACACTAAGCAAAATCACTCTTTAAAGCACACAAAGCATTCCTGCGGAATGTGGTGAGATAGCGGAGTGGCGCGTAGAAGTAAGCAACTGAAAACTGCAATTAAAAACTACACTTCCCGCACCACATAGGTAACCATTCCCCACACACTAAGCTGGTTGTCTTCGGTAACTTTTATTGGTGGGAAATCAGGGTTTTCGGGCATAAGGTACAGGCAGTCTTTTTCCAGTTTAAGGCGTTTTACGGTAAACTCGCCGTCTACCAGGCAAATGGCTATTTTACCATCAACAGGTTCCAGGCTGCGGTCTACTACCAGCATATCGCCATGAAAAATTCCGGCACCGTTCATGCTGTCGCCATCTACGCGAATGTAAAACGTAGCCACAGGATTGCGTGCCAGGTGCTTGTTAAGGTCTATGGTATACTCCATAAAATCGAGCGCCGGCGATGGAAAACCCGCCTTTACCCCATCGGGAATAAAAGGCAGCGCAGTACCCGCCTCAAAGTCGGGCTTATAAAACGTGAGCTTATTTTTGTGGTTACCTATCGGCATTGTACTACCAGTATGTCTTTAAAATCGGTTGTATAGCGTGGCGAAAGCATGTTCTGCTTCATGTTCCAGGTTTTGGCATCCATAGTCCCCAGGCGCACTATGCGGCTGCCGTTTTTGGCGTTCATCTTGTCCATGGCTTTCATCAGCGCAAGGTGACGCGGATCTTCGTTATTAAACATGTCCAGCTGGCGGGCGTTTTCGGGTACCAACTCTGTAACCACTATACCGGTTTTTTTAAACACGGTGCCCTGTGCCTGCTCCATAATTTCCTTAAAGCCTTTAAGGGCGGCGGCGTTTATGGTTATGGCCGAGTTACTGGCATACGGCAGCGTAATGGCCCTGCTGTAGTAGTAACGGCCGTTTTGCACCTTATGCTTATCGGCTACGAGCATAATAATAACCATGTGGCACGCCGAGCCCTGCTTGCGCAGCTTTTCGGCGGTAACGGCAGCAAAGGTGCTTACGCGTTCGCGTATTTGGTCATAATCGCTTATTTGTTTCGGGAAGCTGCGTGTGGTGGCTATGCTTTTTTTCTTTTCGGGTACTTCGCCGTCGCCTATGGTGGGGGTACCTTGTAGCTCCATTTTTATGCGCATGCCTACTACACCCATATTGCTTTTTATCCAGCTTTCAAAATGCGGCTGTATAAAATCAAATGCTGTTTTTATGTTTAGCTTTTGCAGCTTTCGGGCGGTGCGGTAGCCTATGCCCCATACGTCTTCTACCTTTAGCCACTTTAGGGCTTTTATGCGTTTTTCATCGGTATCCATTACATATACGCCATCAGTCCGCTCCGGGAATTTCTTGGCAATACGGTTTGCGGCTTTCGCCAATGTTTTGGTAGGCGCTATCCCTACACAAACCGGTATGCTGAGCCACGATGCAGTACGCCTGCGTATTTGCTGGCCGTAGTCGTAAAAATCGGCAATGGTTACTCCGCTAAAATCTAAAAAGGCTTCGTCTATGCTGTACTTTTCCACGTTTGGGGTAAAGTCTTCCATTATTTTCATTACCCGTTCGCTCATGTCGCCGTAGAGCGAGTAGTTACTGCTAAACACGTGTACACCCTGTTGTTTCAGCTGGCCGCGTACCTGAAACTCCGGTGCGCCCATGGGTATGCCCAGTGTCTTGGCTTCTTCGCTGCGGGAGATGATGCAACCGTCGTTATTAGACAGCACCACAATGGGTTTGCCCACCAGTTTTGGCAGGAAAACGCGCTCGCAAGAGGCGTAAAAGTTATTGCAGTCTACCAGTGCATACATAAGTACAAAGGTAGGTTTTTTGTGGATGCGTGGATGTGTTAATTTGGCTGCTGGTTGTCAGTTATTGGTTGTTAGAAACTTCATTCTCCCGGAGACAACACAGAGGAGCTATTACCCAAAGTATCTCAAAGGAAGCCTGAAGTTTCGCAAAGTTCTTTTGTGGTTGTGTGAAGCGCACAGAGCATTCCTGCGGAATGTAAGAAGTGCACGGAGTTTTCAGTCGCAGTCACAGTTCTCAGCTTTGCGCCTTGGCGTCTTCGCGAGAAATTTGTAACACAGAGTTTCTCAGAGCAGGCGCAGAGATACACAGAGAAGGCTATTGCCCAAAGTCTCTCGAAGGAATCCCAAAGTTTACCGAGGTTTCTAAAATTCGAGTGAAGCTGTTCCCCTCTTGAGAGGGGTTAGGGGTGTGTTATCTTTTTTGTGAATTTGTAACACAGAGTTTCACGGAGCAGGCGCAGAGATACACGGAGACTTTTTTAAGGGTGAAGCTCTCAGAGCATTCCTGAGGAATGTGAGAAGTGCACGGAGTTTTCAGTCGCAGTCACAGTTCTCAGCTTTGCGCCTTCGCGGCTTTGCGAGAAATTATAACACAGAGTTTCACGGAGCGGGCGCAGAGATATACAGAGTTTTTATTAATGCTTAAAGCACACAGAGCATTTCTGCGGAATGTGGAGAGATAGCAGAGTACTATGTATGAGTGAGCAACTGAAAACTGAGACTGAGACTGAAAGCTGAAAAACTACAACTCCCCTTCCCACTCGGCATAAAACTGCGACAGGAAGTTTTCCATAAAACGGTGACGGCCTTCGGCTATGGTGCGACCGGTTTCGGTATTCATGCGGTTTTTCAGCAGCAGCAGTTTTTCATAAAAGTGGTTTATGGTAGGTGCCGTACTGGCTTTATATTCTTCTTTGGTCATGCCTGTTGCCGGAGCTATGGCAGGGTCGTACATGGGGCGGTTTTTGTATCCGCCGTAGTTAAATGTGCGGGCAATGCCTATAGCGCCTATGGCATCGAGCCTGTCGGCGTCCTGTACTATATCCAACTCTATACTACTGAATTTCTTTTCGAAATTACCACCTTTAAACGAAATGTTTTCTATAATGGCTACCACGTGCAGTATGGTTTCTTCACCTACACCCTGGCTTTCCAGGAACTCACGTGCCACACGCGGCCCCACGGTTTCGTCGCCGTTATAAAACTTACTATCGGCCACATCGTGCAGCAGCGCACCCAGCTGTACCACCACAAGATTACATTCTTCGCCTTCGGCTATGTGCAGCGCATTGTTGTACACACGCTGTATATGAAACCAGTCGTGCCCCCCTTCGGCGCCTTCCAGTTGTTGTTTTACAAAGTTTATAGTGTGGTGAATCAGTGCTGCGTTGCTCATGGGTCAGTAATTTTTCAGGCAGCAAAAATACGCAAAACTTACGCAGCCTTTGCCAAAGAATAAAAGTTAAAACGCGTAACCTGTCCAAAATAAAACCAACCCCAGTCCTCTTAATTGATAATAAGCACATCGCCACGGGGCGGGCTACAAAACAAGGTTGTTTCGGCTATTTTTTCCCGTCTTAAAAGCAACGTATCTTTTATTAACGACTGCTGTATGTATACTTTCTTACCGTTTAAAAAAGCCAGCCCTTTAAACACCACACAACCCAGGGCTACACTATCGCGTTTATAGCGCTCTTTCAGTTCAGCAATGCTTATTAGTGTATTGTGGGTGGTTATATAAACGGTTTTGCGGCTTTTGTCTATGCGCACGTTGCGGTATTCGTCTTTGTCTAAAAAAAGCGTGTCTGAGGCAAGGGTATCGTTATTCACTACCGTTGTGTAGCCTTTGCCCATAGCCTTATGCAGCCGCCGGGGCGTGGCCGTTACATACTGCCCCGACGAGCACGCGGCAAGCATCATAAAAAGCAGTAAACATACAACCGGGATTTTCATACGGGTAAGTTAGTGTTTTTATTGTGAAACACGTAAGTAAGCCAAAAATCTACCCTCCGTTTGGGGCAAACTCAGGACAATCTATAGTTCCGTCAAACTCATTAGAGTAATAATCCTCAATATTAATCCGGTACTTTACCTTATAGGCTCCCTTAGGAACATCCACTACAAATACCGCAGCCTTTTTAGAGGGGATACTGTACTGATATCCGAATCCATTACCACAAAAAGCAAATGTATTTATTTGTTTCCAGGTGCCATCCGGAAGTTTCGCCTCTATTGCGCTCAATGCGGAATAGTAAAGCGTAAGAAATTCCATCTTTTTACCACTGTTATTTATCAAATACCCTAATTGCTTCCCCTGATTTTCTGCATGTACTGTATCTGCGTAGTGCTTTAAGTCCTCTCTGACTGCCTTTTTCTGGTCTTTTCTTTCAAATACTTCCACGCGCGAGATAAAATTGGTGCTCCTCTGGCTGGTATCTATCCATATAAACACCCCTTTTGGAAATTTCTTTATCCGCGATGCCTTTACCAGCTTATCCCCTAATTCAACCGGTCCGCCAAAAAAGATACATTTGTCTTTATAAAAATTCAGATTGAATTCTTTTACCGGAGTTGCAATACCGGTTTTGGTAGCACAAGCCGCCAAAAGCACACTAAACAATAATACGATTCTCTTCATAAACAGTTGGGTTAGGTTTATACAAGAACGCAAAAATATCTTGCGAAAGTATAAACCCCTGAACATAAACCCACCCCGCCCGCCGAGTGAGGGGAATGCTTTATGCGCATTAAGAAGCGTTAATAAAATCTCTGTGTATCTCTGCGCCTGCTCCGTGAAACTCTGTGTTACAAATTCGCAACAAAGTTAACACACCCCTAACCCCTCTCAAGAGGGGAACAGCTTCACTCGAACTTTAGAAACCTTCGGGAAACTTCAGGCTTTCTTTGAGGTGCTTTGGATAATAACTTCTCTGTGTTACAATTTCTCGAAAAGCCGCTGTAAACTGTAAACTGCAAACTGTAAACTATTACTAAAACCTCAGTCAATAATTCTCCACATCTGCTAACAATAACCCAATAACCGCATTACCAAATAAACAAATTACCCCAAAACGTTTACTTTATTGAAAAATAAGCAAAATACATATTGCATATTTCAGTAATAAAAAACTATCTTTGCACTCGGAAAAAAAGGGTTTTTCCTTATTCTATAAATAGCTGTTTAATAAATACATAAGCAATGTCTAAAGTAACAGGAAAAGTTGCACAGATTATCGGCCCGGTAGTAGACGTGGTGTTTAACTCACAAGCTGCGGCCCTGCCAAAGATCTACGATTCATTAGAAATCATTAAAAACGATGGTACAAAGCTGGTACTTGAAGTACAGTCTCACGTAGGACAAGACACAGTACGTACTATATCTATGGACTCTACAGACGGTCTTAGCCGTGGTCAGGAAGTAGTGGCAACCGGTGCACCTATACAGGTGCCTGTGGGCAGCGATATCTACGGACGTTTGTTTAATGTGGTAGGTGATGCCATAGACGGTCTGGGTAACCTTCCTAAAGAAGGTGCAAACGGTCTTCCTATTCACCGTGCTGCTCCTCGTTTCGACGAACTTTCTACATCTTCTGAAGTACTTTTTACAGGTATCAAAGTAATCGACCTTATTGAGCCTTATGCAAAAGGTGGTAAAATTGGTCTTTTTGGTGGTGCCGGTGTAGGTAAAACTGTACTTATCCAGGAGCTTATTAATAATATTGCAAAAGGCCACGGTGGTCTTTCGGTTTTTGCCGGTGTGGGCGAACGTACCCGCGAAGGTAACGACCTTATGCGTGAGATGCTTGAATCAGGCATTATAAAATACGGTGAAGACTTTATGCACTCTATGGAAAACGGCGGATGGGACCTTTCTAAGGTAGACAAAGCCGGTATGAGGGAAAGTAAAGCTACATTTGTATTCGGACAGATGAACGAGCCACCAGGAGCACGTGCACGTGTAGCCCTTTCGGGTCTTACTATTGCAGAGTACTTCCGTGACGGTGCCGGAGAAGGACAAGGTAAAGACGTACTTTTCTTCGTAGACAACATCTTCCGTTTTACACAAGCAGGTTCAGAGGTATCGGCACTACTTGGCCGTATGCCATCGGCGGTAGGTTACCAGCCTACACTTGCTACAGAGATGGGTGCTATGCAAGAGCGTATTACTTCTACTAAAAACGGATCTATTACTTCGGTTCAGGCGGTATACGTACCTGCGGATGACTTAACTGACCCGGCTCCTGCTACAACATTTGCCCACCTTGACGCTACTACGGTACTTAGCCGTAAAATTGCCGAGCTTGGTATCTACCCTGCGGTAGACCCACTAGACTCTACATCGCGTATCCTTACCCCGCAAATCCTTGGTGATGATCATTACAACACCGCACAAAGGGTAAAAGAGATACTACAAAAATACAAGCAGCTACAAGACATCATTGCCATCCTTGGTATGGAAGAACTTAGCGAGGAAGATAAACTTGTTGTAAGCCGTGCACGCCGCGTACAGCGTTTCCTTTCTCAGCCGTTCCACGTAGCTGAGCAGTTTACAGGTATACCTGGTGTACTTGTAGATATTAAAGATACCATCAAAGGCTTTAACATGATTATTGATGGCGAACTTGACCACCTTCCTGAAGCAGCCTTTAACCTTAAAGGTGGCATAGAAGACGTGCTTGAGGCAGGCCAGAAAATGTTAGCTGAAGCATAAACCAGTTTACGGTTTACAGTTCACGGTTCACAGTTGCCACGCTGCTGTAAACTGTAAACTGTAAACTGTTAGCTTATAACTAAAAAAATATGTTATCATTAGAAATAGTATCACCGGAAGGGCATTTATTTAAAGGTAACGTTACAGCTGTAACCGTACCGGGAGTAAATGGCGAATTCCAGATGCTTAATAACCACGCCAATATAGTTTCTATACTGGCTAAGGGAAGCATCAAGATAGCGGTGCCTGACTATAAAACGTCCGACTATGGTACCCGTTTTATTAAGGACGACAAAGACCAGAAGCTGCTACTACCTGTAGAAAGCGGCACACTGGAGCTTAAAGACAACAGGATCATCATATTGGTTGATTAAATTCATCTTATACAGCTAAAAACCCCTTTTCTCACGAAAAGGGGTTTTTATTTTGCTATTTGTTTTCTTGAATGGTGGTTCGAAGGTAAAAACTACGTCCAACTTCAGTAAAACAAAGATATCCTGTATTCATTCTTACAATTAGTCCAAGTTTTAACAATTCCCGGATAGCTTCAGGGTTATTACTCGTTGTGTAAAGCATAAAATGACTACCAAATTCAACTATGTAAGTAAAAAAAGTTATTGTGTTCCCATCATAAATGAACTTCTTTTTTGATAAAATACTCTTTAGTTCTTCATATGTCAATCCACTATACAATGCCTCAGAAGCACCTCTGCTTTTTGATAATTCTATTCTTAAATCAGAATTTTCTTTAGTCAACCTCGCTATTTCTTCAGCAAGCAAACCTGTGTTTACAGCATTATCTCCGCGTACCCAACCTGTTAGTTCTTTTCTATAATTAAATTCTGAAAGCGTTTCATGAACTGCCAACTTAATATCTTTTTTATCATCAAAGAACTTAACAAGATTACTTAAAACCTGGCTTTTAAATTCTTTTAGTAGATGTGGCGAATCCTGTTCTATTACAGTCATTCCGTTAGCTTTTACCTTTTGATCTAAGGCAGGCTGATTTATCACAACCGCAAACAAAGGTTTGCCTTGCTCTATGGCATATTCATATTCCAAATGGGTATAACTCTTACCTGATGTAGGTTCAACGCTTCCATAACGACCACCAAGAATAAGAAGGTAAACATCCGATTCGTCTATCCAGCGTTTTATAACGGTCATCTGAGATTCATCTCCAGCCGAAAAAAGCTCCATACCTGCCGGTATATGTCCGGCGGATAGAATTGCCTCTACAGCTGCCTGGCGTTCTTCTTTTAAGTCGATATACGTTGATGATACAAATACTTGTAGCTTCTTGTCTTTCATGAATTTTGAACTGTTTGGTTGATTATACTAATGTACAAATAAGATATTGATTACTATTAATATTTCATTAATCGAACAGTTTAAGAATTTGTGTCAATTCGTGAAATTCGTGGCTTAAGCCCCTAAAACAAAAACAGCCGTATGATTCTGCTGTTAATCATACGGCTGCTAAGAGAAAATATTTAAATAGTAAGATGTCTTTTAAATACAATGGTGGTTAAAACAATAGCGCAAGGCGTGTTACTTGCTCAGCGCTTTTTTAATGCCTGCAACGGCTACAATACCAAACGCCACCATATTAACAAGCCCAAGGGCTTTTATAACAAGGGCATTGGCCATGTGCGGCTGTTCTGCAATGTGAAAGGCAATGTAGTAGCCCAATACTGCCATTACCACTGCCGGTAACGTGTAGTTAGGGCGCACAATCCTGGTTTCATTTTCAAGTGGATTCATGGCAATTGTGGTTTTTGATTAATACTTAAAATTTTTGAGCGAAAACTATGCCATAAAAACGCCATAACAGCCCCTTACGATGTGAAAACCGTGTTAAAAATTTGCTAAAGTTTTTCTGATTAAAATAAACCGCTCCTTGCCAGCAGTATTTAAAAGAATTGCGCAGCCGGTAAATTAATTGGTAACAACCTTGCGTGTACCCACAGTGCCGCAATACCCCGGCTTGTTAGTGTGCAGTAGCAACAAAACCTCGTTACCTTAAGCATCTTGCCCCAAGCGTAATTCATAAGTGAAGTTTCCTGTAAAAACCGTTTGAAGGTTAACAACCCCCGATGTTTTTACCGGAATGGTATGCAACGATGTATCAAAGGCGGTGGCGGTGGCTTCCAGGCACGGCGAATTATCTAACAGCTGTACCGAAGGCAGGCTCAGGGTAACATGTTGCCCCGGGCGTATAAGCGCGGTGGTTATAGTGCCTACTGTTACGTTTTGTAGCGGGTAAGGTGTTTTGTTTGTTACGGTAAGCTGTACCTGCGCAACCGAGGTTACAACGCCAAGCATAACAAACACCAGAGCAGCAAGATATTTCATGGTTGATGGGATTTACGGTAAAGATAATTGTTTTTTTGATACAGGACTATGTGTATATTTACCTTATGAAAACCACCCTGACCGAATATAAACCCCATGGAATATGGCTTGCCATAGGGCTAATTGCGCTTTCATTCCTCGTATTGCATTTGTTTATATTGTGCAACTTTTTTTTGTTTGACAAGTGGAGTGAATTTTGGTTTTTCAACCCTGCCTTGGCTATATTCGGATCGGTTTTTGAATTAATAATAGTGTTTTACCTCTTCATTACTGTGCAGGTTGTGGTAAAACCCCGCTTGGTGTACAAATGCTGGGTAGTTTGCGGAGTTGAATTTCCGGGCGAGGAAATAGCTATATGGGAGCCTGAGTCTATATCTCTTACAAAGCACCGATTTAGTAGGCGTAGGTATAGCGATTATGCTCCGAATAGTTCTTCTGTTTATACAGAATACCATATAAACGCCAAATACGAAACAAAGACCAAAAACATCTTTATATACAAGTCTGACACTGATGCCCGTCACATAGCAGAAGGTATAGCCAACGCTCTGGGTATACCGCTTAACGACTATACTTAAAAAGCCTGAGTTTTTTCAGTCGCAGTCACAGTTCTCAGCTTAGCGCCTTGGCGGCTTTGCGAGAAATTTATAACACAGAGTTTCACGGAGCGGGCGCAGAGCTACACAGAGAAGTTATTACCCAAAGTATCTCAAAGGAAGCCCGAAGTTTCGCAAAGATTTACTTATAGTTTTGAAGAACACAAAGCATTCCTGCGGAATGTGAGGAGATAGCAGAGTTTTTAGCCGCAGCTTAGCGCCTTGGCGGCTTTGCGAGAAATTTATAACACAGAGATTTCACGGAGCTGCACAGAGCATCTATTACCCAAAGTATCTCAAAGGAAGCCCAAAGTTTCGCAAATTTCTTTTGTTGTTGTGTGAAGTGCACAGAGCATTCCTGCGGAATGGGAGAAGTGCACAGAATGGTAAGCAGGAGTGAGCATTCCTCTCCTCCGCAGGGCGGGGTGGGATATAGCTTTATATCAAATCGCCATAATTAAAACTATCTATGTCAATTAATGATCCCCATTCTCCGACAATTTTAATAGAAAATTGCTCAACCAACTTAAAAGGAGGTAGGGGTACATTTAGTAGGTTCAGGATACGTAGTGTGTTATCCAAATATTCCATTGTTATTTCGGACTTAAAACCTCCATACAAATTTGATATTCCTAAATTACAAAGCGTTTGAATAGCTTCAATAACATATTCCGGTTGACGGGCATAGTAATTTTTAATTTCAATTATTTCAGATGTGGAAAAAAACTCTGTATGCACTGTTCTTTCAATTAAGCGTGGAACCACTTCGTCTATCATACCTTGCCATACATCTAACTCGGATGAGTTAGAAAATGTTTTTAAGATCTCTTCAAGGCTTTTGGGTAAGGGCTCCAGTTGTTTATTTTTTATTATAGATTTCAAACACAAAAAGCAGTATATGTATCTCCCGTTAATAGAAATATGATGAAAATTGGTCATGCTTTTTTGTAAAGAAGTTATGGATTAAAAATTAGTGCCGTTAGGGGGTATCTTCTATAACTAAATACTCTGCAAAGTCTTTGCCATTTTCATTGACAGAACATACCTTGGTAATGTCGTTGTCTCTCCTAAAATAAATTCGGTGCAGCCCTTTGCAGTAATGCACTTCGGAAAACTGGTGCCCGTTTGAAGCTAAAATAGTCTGTTCTTTTTTATTGATTAAATCAATTTTAACCAATCGGTAATACGAAGAGCACACAATGCTTTTTTCATTCAAAAGCACAGGATCGGTGTACGATGTTGAGTTGTTTAGTGTATCATTTACTGCGGTAATTTGCTCGAGTTCTTTTAATTTTTTGTTGTAAAAGAAAATCCCTGAAGTATGGTTTTTAATGCTAAATAGCAATCGCTCTTTATCAGCATCGGTAATAGTATACAGGCTGTAAGCTTCTAATTCGGTTATCTTGGTAACCTCATTGGTTTCTAAGGACAATTGATAAATGTCAAAATTATGAGCTGCCTTAGGTGCCAAAGGTGAATACGCCTTATAATCTAAAGCCTTTGTAAAATATATACTTCTATTGTCTAACGAGGATACAGCCTCAGCAATAATACCTTCAACTTCATAAAGCTTATGTTTTGATTTGCCATTGTCATTTGTAACCCATATTGAACTTTCAGAGGTTTTATTATTTCGTCCAATAAACGTAATTTTTTCACCATTTGATGAAAACCTGGGATTATAAAAGGTATACCCTTTTTCATGAATCAACCGCTTGTTTTCGTGTTTCAAATCGCTTAAAAACAATTTTATAACGGTATCGTTTTTATATGTATACACTATTTGATTACCCAATGGGTGAACGTCAAAACTTAGCAATCCTGAATGTTCTTCCTTGTTACAGGACGAGAATAATAGGGCACACAAAATAATACCTGTAAACCGGAATATTTTTTTCACGTAAAAAGTCTGATTGGTTTACGCTAAAATAACAAAAAAAGCCACCGGTTTCCCGATGGCTTGTATATAAAATAATCAATATCAAATAGAAAGTTACTCTACCGTTACCGATTTTGCAAGGTTACGCGGCTGGTCTACGTTACAGCCACGCATTACCGCAATGTGGTAGCTAAGCAGCTGTAGCGGAATGGTAGCCACAAGCGGACTCAGTGCATCGCTGGTTTCAGGGATTTCTATAACGTGGTCGGCAAGGCTTTTTACCTGGGTATCACCTTTAGTAACCACGGCTATAATTTTACCGCTACGGGCTTTAATCTCCTGTATGTTGCTCACAATTTTATCGTAGTGCTCCTGTTTAGGGGCAATGATAACCACCGGCATTTTATCGTCTATAAGGGCTATAGGGCCGTGCTTCATTTCGGCAGCAGGGTAACCCTCTGCGTGTATGTAGCTAATCTCTTTTAGCTTAAGTGCACCTTCCAGCGCTACGGGGAAGTTGTAACCACGACCCAGGTACAGGCAGTTTGGCGCATCTTTGTATATAGACGAAATGGTTTGTATCTCAAGGTTGGTCTGCAGGGTTTGCTCTACCAGTTCCGGTATGCGCTCCAGTTCCTGCAGGTAACGGAAATAATCCGCGCGTGCCATAGTACCTTTTGCACGTGCTATGCGCAGTGCCATAAGGGTAAGCACGGTAATTTGTGTGGTAAATGCTTTTGTAGAAGCCACACCAATTTCGGGACCCGCGTGCGTGTAAGCACCACTGTGTGTTTCGCGCGATATAGACGAACCCACCACGTTACATACACCAAATACAAATGCGCCATGCTCTTTGGCAAGCTTAATAGCTGCAAGCGTATCAGCAGTTTCACCTGACTGCGAAATGGCGATAACCACATCGTCCGGGCGGATAACCGGGTTACGGTAACGGAATTCGCTGGCGTATTCTACCTCTACCGGTATACGGGCAAATTCTTCAAAAATATATTCGGCTACAAGGCCGGCGTGCCATGAGGTACCACAGGCTATGATAAGAATACGGTTAGCGTTTATAAACTTGTGCAGGTTATCTTCTACACCGCTTATTTTTACAATACCTTCATCTACCCTTATCCTGCCACGAAACGTATCTTTAATGGCGTTTGGCTGTTCGTAGATTTCCTTAAGCATAAAGTGGTCAAAACCGCCTTTTTCTATCTGCTCAAGGCTCATTTGTAGTTCCTGTATGTATGGTTTTACAAGCGAGTCGTCTTTTATTTTGCGTACCTTAAGGTCTTTATGCAGGCTAATGATGGCCAGCTCACCGTCTTCCAGGTACACCGCGTTTGGTGTATATTCTATAAACGGAGAAGCGTCTGATGCTATAAAAAGTTCGCCCTCGCCTACACCAATGGCCAGCGGGCTACCCAGGCGGGCAGCAATAAGCTCATCGGGGTTGTTTTTGTCAAATACGGCAATGGCATACGCACCCACTACCTGGTTAAGGGCTATTTGTACTGCCTTACCCAGTTTAATACCTTCCTGTTTTTGCACCTCTTCTATAAGGTTTACAAGCACTTCGGTATCGGTATCGCTATGAAAAACATAGCCACGCTTTATAAGTTCTTTTTTTATAGGCTCATAGTTTTCTATGATACCATTGTGCACTATAACCAGGTTACCCGAGTTGCTAAGGTGCGGGTGGCTGTTAACATCATTTGGTACACCGTGGGTAGCCCAGCGGGTGTGGCCTATACCTATGTTAGCCGTTTTATTCAGTTCCTTGTCGGCCTTAGCCTCAAGATCGCTTACTTTACCTTTGGTTTTGCACAGGCGTAGTTCGTTATTGTTGTACAATACTACACCGGCGCTGTCGTACCCGCGGTATTCCAGTCTTTTAAGTCCTTTTATAATTACAGGGTAGGCCTCTCTGTGGCCTATGTATCCTACAATTCCACACATAATTAGTCTTTTTTAGTGTAAAAAATCTCCAGGCGCAGGCGCTTGTCGTAATCCGGGTCGCCTGCCGGAATGTTGCTACCATACAGCACTACACCCTGTGGGCTGTTTATATTGGCCATAGGTGTTGTTTTTACCGTAACTTCCGGAAGCGGAGGCGTAACTCCTAATATGGCCGGAAGTGTAAACGGTGTACGTATCATGGCGTTTGAAGACACCGTAATATCATTTGTTACCACAAGGCCCAACCTGATGTTTGTAGAGTCCCTGCGGATAAGATTATTAATATGATGCGTAAGGCTAATACGGTAAAATGGCCCCGAAGAATCTCTTAGTATACCGCCATATACATATTTGCTTGCCTTTGTATTTACTGAAGTTGTCTGGTCCAGGTAGTAGTCGTATACCGGCCTTTTATTGTCTATATCGTACAGGTACACACGTGCCGGTAAATCCGACAGCGCTAAATTGCCCTGGTCTACATAAAACTTAAGGCTTGCCTGGTTTACCATGGCGGTATCTCCCAGTGCCTCTATTTCGGCCTGGTTTAATTTTACTACTGCCATACTGCCCACGCCGCCCCTTAGGTACAGTCTGTCGTCGCCGTTAACATCGTCCGAATTGTTTACCTTTTGCAGGAAACCGTCCATGTTTTCGTTTTGCAGTATGTTTACGTGCGTACCTGTAAGGTTTATGGTAAGGGTAAGGTGTTCCTTTTTAATAATAGTGTGGGCATCATCTTCATACTGTATGTTACCATCACTATCCAGGTCGTTTTGGTTATAGGTTACTTTTATATAACCGCTGGTAAAATTAGGCGCTATAATACGGCTGTTGCTGCCCACCTGCTGCGCCAGGAATGACACACCACGAAAATAGTCCTTAAATACGTTGTTGTTTACTAATGAGCCGTTTTCTTTACCGGTATTTAAAAGCGTCTGGAAGAAAGTAGTATCCAGGTACTGGAAAATACCCGGTGCCAGGGTTTCTACCACTTTGTTGTGTTGTACCACATCGTCGTCATTGGTAAAGTTGGCACGACGCTGAATAGGTATAGAAGTAATTACAGCATCTACCGGTGCACCACCGGCTATAATACTTGGCCCCTGGTTGCTTAGCAGGGCAGTATCATCGTCTGAATAGTAGTATTGTGTATCACTACCACCTGTAGAGGCATCGTTGCTGCGCAGGTAGTAGTTGTTTCGGCGTATATCCAGCTTATAGGTAAGCGTAGAGTCGGTACTGCCGTATACATCGCTAAGTGTATAAGTATTCCTTAGGGTATCGTTATATGTTTCCGTTCCGGTTAGTGTACTGGTATAAGGCACATATACCCATGCCGAGTCTACCTCTATACTGCTGGTAAAGGCAGGGTTTACACTGGCCAGTTGTGCCTGTGTTATGTAGCTTGCTGTGGTTTTACCAAAAATATCATTATCCAGCACGCCCAGGTAGTTAACACTAAGCCCGCTTACCTGTACTGCTCCAAGAGGGCGGTCGTAAGCCACTACCTGTGCATACGTTCGGTTTAGGGTATTATGTATATCGCCGTTTACCATATCGCTGCCCAGCTCGCTGTACTCGTCATCACACGCTACAACTGCCGCTACGGCTGCAAAAGCAAAAAGCAGATTTTTCAGGAACGAAAATTTTTTCATTTACAATTTTTTATACGGTTTTGCTATAAAACCTCATTTTTATAGAAATTAGTATACGCAGCCGCAAAATTATCTTTACCTACATACGGAAGGAAAGGTTTACCGTTAGCTTCGGTGTAGGCTATAAGGCTCTCCGGCACGTTTGGCGAAGCTATAATTGTAGCATCGCTGTGGCTTATGGCAGCCTTCATTATGGCTTCGTAATTTGGAGTAGCCAGCATGCTTACAGATTCCTCCGGAACCTGGTCAAACAGTACTTTGCCCAGCATGTTTTCATCCAGCGTACCTTCAAAGCCCGGCCCGTATATTGATGTAACTATTTTAGTGTCGGCAAAAAGCGCCTCGTTTTTGTAGTAGTGCTTCATGTACACCGGCAGCAGGCTTGCCAGCCAGCCGTGCACGTGAATAATATCCGGCACCCAGTTTAGTTTCTTTACGGTTTCTACCACGCCTTTTGCAAAGAAAATGGCACGTTCGTCGTTATCAGGGTACAAGGTACCATCTTCGTCGGTAAAAGTAGCCTTACGCTTAAAATATTCGTCGTTATCTATAAAGTACACCTGTATACGCTCTTTTGGTATACTGGCTACTTTAATAATAAGCGGCATATCCATATCGTTTACCACAAGGTTCATACCGCTAAGGCGAATTACCTCATGCAACTGGTGCCTGCGTTCGTTAATATTGCCATAGCGTGGCATAAATATACGTATCTGCCCTCCTTGGTCGTTTATCATTTTCGGCACGTCAAAAGACATTAACGAAACCTCATTTTCAGCCAGGTAAGGCACCACCTCAGACGATACATATAATATCCTCTTATCCTCCATCGTAGTTTTTTGAATTAGTTCAGGTAAAAAAACCATGCAAAATTAAACATTTTTGCGCAGTTTATAACTATATATTAATTTTGCAGGGTTTTAAATAGCGTATCAATGCTCATTTTCAGTAAAAAAGACCAGCTACAGGCACATTTAGCGCCTTACTGGCACTCTGCAAAAACCGTTGGTTTTGTACCTACCATGGGTGCCCTGCACAGCGGACACCTTAGCCTTATGCAGCAATCGCTTGCTGCAAACAGTATTACTGTGGTTAGTATTTTTGTAAATCCTACCCAGTTTAACAACCCCGAGGACCTGGAAAAATACCCGCGTACCCTGGAGGCCGATGCCGCCAAAATAGAGGCGCTTAATCCCGGTATTATCATTTTTGCGCCTACCGTAGAAGAAATGTACCACGGCAATACCGTAAGCAGCCATTATAACTTTGACGGACTGGAAAACCAAATGGAAGGCGCACACCGCCCCGGCCATTTTGACGGTGTGGGAACCATAGTAAAAAAACTATTTGAAATGGTGCAGCCCACTAATGCTTATTTTGGCGAAAAAGATTTCCAGCAGCTGCAAATTGTAAAAAAACTGGTAGAAAAAGAACACATGGGCATAAACATTGTGGGATGTCCTATAAGCCGTGAAGACAGCGGACTGGCCATGAGCTCTCGTAACGAGCGCCTTAGCACAGACGAACGCAGCGGAGCCGCACTGATTTATGAGATACTGCAGGAAGCACGCCAGCGTTTTCAGCACGAAACCATAGACGGGGTAAAAAGCTACGTGCAGCACGCCTTTGAGAGCCACCCGGAGTTTAAACCGGAGTATTTTGAAATAGCCGACGAAGACACGCTGCTGCCTGCCACGTTAAAAGAAAACAGGAAATACAGGGCTTTCATTGCAGTTTTTTTAGGCAACGTTAGGTTAATAGACAATATTTCATTAAATTGATTACCTTTGCGCCATGCAAATTCAAGTTGTAAAATCCAAGATTCACCGTGTTTCGGTGACTGGGGCCGATCTTAATTATATTGGCAGTATTACCATAGACGAAGCACTTATGGAAGCTGCTAACATTATAGAAGGTGAAAAAGTTTCGATAGTAAACATCAATAACGGTGAGCGCCTTGAAACTTACGCTATAAAAGGAAACCGCAACAGCGGAGACATTACCCTTAATGGCCCGGCAGCACGAAAAGTGCAGCGCGGAGACATTATTATAATCATCTCTTACGGCATACTCGATTTTGAGGAAGCCAAGAACTTTAAGCCAAGCATAGTATTCCCTAACGAAAAAGACAACTCACTCACCTAAAGGGAAATGAGGCAAAAGATAACAAAAATATTAAGTATAATACTCCCGCTGGCTGTGGGAGTTTTTTTAATTATATACACCTGTAACAAGCTTACCCCTGCGCAACTTACAAGGGTGGGGCACGATTTCCGTACGGCAAACTACGGGTATGTGGCACTGGCTCTTTTTGCAGGTATTACGGGTTTCTGGGCACGCGCCTACCGCTGGAAATACACGCTGCAACACATGGGCTACACGGCTCCTTTTTACATACGCTTTACTGCCGTGTGCATTACTTATGTAATGAACATGCTTATACCCCGCAGCGGCGAGGTAGCCCGAGCCGGAATAATAAGCCGGTACAGCGATGTGCCCTTTGATAAATCACTGGGTACTATAATAAGCGAGCGCGTGGTAGACCTTATACTGCTTATAGTATGCACCGGCCTTACCATAGCCCTTAAATTTGGCGAGCTGAAAGACTACCTGGTAACCGTGCCGTATGAAAAGCTGCTGCTGTATGGCAGCATAGCTATGGTTGTAGGCATAGCCGGATTGTTATATTTTATATATGGAAAAGCCACATGGCTGCAAAAAATAAAGGGCAAAATAAGCGGTATTACAGAGGGCGCACTAAGCGTTTTTAAAATGCCGAACAAATGGCCGTTCCTTATTCTTTCGGTATACATATGGTGCACCTACGTACTTATGTTTTACATTTCCATTTTTGCCATTCCGCAAACTGCCGGTTTAAGCTTTGGTACTGTGCTTGTGGCATTTGTGGTGGGCAGCCTTGCCATTACCTTTACAAACGGCGGTGTAGGATCATTCCCTTTAGCGGTAGCTAATGTGCTGACAGCCTACAACATACCTTTTGAATCAGGCACCGCTTTTGGGTGGATTGTATGGGGTTCACAGACTTTACTTACAATTATTTTAGGAACTTTCTCATTTTTAGGGCTTTCGCTATTCTATCGTAAAAAATAAATCGTATCTTGGTCTGCATTTTTATCCCCTTAAAACTGTAGAAACATGAAATACGTGTCACTACTATTACTGTTTTTAGCGTCGGTTCCCCTATCTGCGCAGGTAAAAACAGAAGAGTTGGCCAGTAAAGCCCTGGGCACCTCACGAACGATACGAGTGGTAACACCACCGTATTACGAGACAGACAAAAATAAAAAATACCCGCTGCTGCTATTGCTGGACGGCGAGTACATGCTTGAGCCTTTTTCGGGCAATCTTTCCTACGCCTATTACTGGGACGAACTACCCGAAACCATTATTGTTGCGGTAGACAATATAGACCCAAAACAGCGCGCAGCCGATACCGAAGTAGACGAAACTACCGGCCTGCCCACAGGTACCGGAGATAAGTTTTTTCAGTTTATAGCCGATGAGCTGCTGCCTTATCTTAGCAAAACCTATCGCGTTTCACCGTTTCGTATTATAGCCGGGCACGATGTTACTGCCCGTACGGCCAACTTTTTCCTGTATAAACAGCCCACGCCTTTTAGGGGATACATAAACTTTAGCCCCGAAATGGCTCCGGAAATGGAAAACCGGCTGGCAGAAACGCTAAAGAATACCAAGGAGAATATTTTTTATTATGTGTGCAGCGCCGATGGCGACATACCGCGCCTGAAACGAAAAATAAAAGAACTGGACGAAAACCTGAAAACCATAAACAGCCCTAACGTAAAGTACGTATACGAGGAGTATACCCACGGCAGCCACTACTCGCTTATCCCTTTTGGCATACCCGGTGCACTATACGGCATATTTGCGTCATACAGGCCCATATCGCCTATAGAATACCAGGAAAAAATAGTTACCCTGCCATCGGGCTACGTAAAATACCTTACTGATAAGTACGATATTATAAAGCAGGACCTGGGTACCGATATGCCCGTGCGCCTTACCGATTTTAAAGCCATAGAGGCCGCCATACTAAAAAACAACGCCTACGAAGAGCTGAAAGAACTGGCCAAAATAGCCCGTAAAAGTTACCCTAAAACCACCATAGGCGAATACTACGAGGCGCTTTACTATGAAATGACCGGAGACTACGCCAAGGCAAAGAAGGTATACCTTAACTCATACTCACTAAATCCTGTAGGAGAATACACTAAGGATTTTATGATACAACGCGCCGAAAAACTGTAACCCTCATTTACAGCTTACAGGCTGCACCCCAACCCACAACCACCACCGGAAAATGAAAAATCTTGTACTAACCCTTATTATATCGGTGCTTGCCATAGCCTGCCAAAAGAAAAAAGAGCATCATTACACCGCTGTAAACACCAAATGCGGATTGTATAAAGACGGCATTAAAAGTGGCAAATACCCGAACAAGACCACTACTGTACAGGTAAACGACACCGTGTATAAAATGGATTTTGTACGAGACCACAACGATAAATGGCCTGCTTGTTCCACACTGGAAGCTTCTGTTGATGTTTTTGCAGCATTCCTTAAACATGCGGGGCTTAACAAACAATACCCTGAAGCTGCTAACGTGCGCTTGGTAACGTTGTATGCAGGGATTAATGATATAGAAAAAGCGGAAATGCTGCAATGGAGCAATATAGCCGCATATTCTGTAACCTACCGTGGCAAGGATAATTTTGGCTATACCGCGTTTACCGACCTGAAAAACAACAAAACCGAAATCTATAAGATAAGCAATGCTTACGCTTCTGTAAAAAAATACTTTTTACAAAAACGTACCGATGTTACCCAAAATCCGTCGATAGTAGAATTTACAAATACCGGATTTAACGGTAACGGCGCAAAGCTTGTAGACATTAATGACGATACCCTGTATGCCACAGCCGAGGAAGAAGAGTAGCAGTGTTAACCTGTTTATTCGTTACTTTGTACTACCGTAACACCGCATAACCACCATGAAACTCCTCTGGGAAATGAAAGCCCCGCCCGCAGCACTGTCTGATTTTGTATCGGGGTACTGGAAGTTTCATAATGTTTCCGAATCTGATTACAATACAATAGTGGTGCCCGACGGCAGGGTAGACGTGATTTGTTTCCGTACCGAAAATGGTGTGCAGTGCGTACTGCGCGGCCTGGATACCGAACCGGGGCAGGGTACCATACCGGCGCAGGCCGAATACTTTGCCGTAAACTTTAAGCTCCCCGCCTCAGAATATTTGTTTGGGAAAAGCATGGCGCCCCTGGCAAACAGCGGTGAAATGCTACCCCACGGCTGGTGGGGCATTATCGAAGATGACCTTGCTGATTTGGAACACTTTTGCCAAAAAATATCATCGGTACTACTAACACTGGTAAAACCATTAGACCCGCGAAAAAGGCTGCTTTTTGAAAACATTTACGCCTCAAACGGCACCATGACCGTACAGGAACTATCCGATAAATCAGGGTGGAGCAGCAGGCAGATTAACCGTTATTTTCACGACTGGTTTGGGCTGTCGTTAAAGGCGTACTGCAACATAGTACGCATGAGTGCTTCGTTTCAGCATATAAGTGAAGGTAGGCTGTTTCCGGAGCTGGACTACACCGACCAGAACCATTTTATAAAAGAGATTAAAAAATACACCGGCGTAACCCCCAAAGAACTCAGCAAAAACACGGGCAACCGTTTTGCCATAATCACCGCGCTGAAAAACCTGGATTCCTGAAAAACGACCGTTTTTTACTATTTTATCCTCCCCCTGTATCGGAATTTTGCCCTGTAATATTTAAACATAGCGCAAAATGAACATACTTAAAGATAAAAAGGTAGCCATAGTAGGCGGTGGCCCCGGCGGACTTACCCTGGCACGTTTACTACAGCAAAAAGGCGTAACCGTAACCGTATACGAACGCGACGCAAACAAGCACATACGCCAGCAGGGCGCAACGCTCGATTTGCACCATGATTCAGGCCTGGCAGCGCTGGTGGCAGCAAACCTGCAGGAGGAATTTACGCAGAGCTTTCGCCCCGGAGCCGACCGTATTCGTATTGTAAACGGGCAGGGTGAGGTGTTTTACAGCGAGCACGAACATACCAACAAACCCATACTCGACTTTAACAGTCCGTATTCGCGCCCCGAAATAGACCGTGGCCCCCTGCGCGATATGCTCATCGATTCGCTTACCGAAGGCACGGTGATATGGGATTGTAAGTTCACCGAAATGAAACCCTGCGAAGACGGTTGGGAACTGTTCTTTGAAAACGGTAACTCGGCGTATGCTGATTTGGTTGTGGCGGCAGACGGCGGTAACTCTAAAGTGCGCAAATACGTAACCAGTATACAACCCGTTTATTCAGGCTGCACGATAGTGGAGGGTAATGTGTACAATGCCGCACAAAATGCACCCAAACTGTGGAAACTGACCCAGGGCGGAAAGGTGTTTGTGCTGGGCAATGGCAAAACACTTTGGCTGAGCGCCAAAGGCGATGGCACGCTAAATGCCTACACTACCACTCCTGAAGCTGAGGACTGGGTAACCACAGCGGGTATTGATTTTAATGATATAGACCAGGTGAAAGCGTGGTTCGTGTCCCGCTATGAAGGCTGGGGCGACCAATGGCTGGAAATCTTTGAGCACGACGATACCTGTTTTATACCGCGTCCGCAGTACCATTTCCCGGAAGACCAGAGTTGGGAAACCCAAAGCAACGTAACCCTGCTGGGCGATGCTGCGCATCGTACGCCACCGTCGGGCGAGGGGGTTAACCAGGCCATGCTCGATGCCCTTGTGCTTACCGATGCTTTGACAAACGGACAGTTTGCCACCCTGCACGATGCCCTTATCCATTATGAAAAAGACGTACTGGTACGCGGCAAGGCTACTACCATTGAGGCACTGGAGTTTTCGGCCATGATACAACAAGAGGATGCCTTAGACAGGATGCTGGCGTTTTTTGCTGATCCTTTGTAGGGAGGGGTTTTAAGAATATAAGGGTAGTTCCAAAAGTTCCATTTCGACGATAGGAGAAATCTCAGAACATTAACTAAAAGAGATTTCTCCTATCGTCGAAATGGAATACTCACTGAAATTAATGCTTTATAAGACCGCCTTCTTTTTATTTTAATAAGTACCCTTTTTATACAACCTTCTGTTTGATTTTTACAATTTTTGGCACGCGTTTTTCCCGAAATTTGCACCATGCAACACACCATCACAAAAACGCAGATTGGCGTTATGAGCGTAGCCGCAGGCGTATGCGTAGCCAATATCTATTATAACCAACCCATACTGAAAGACATAGCCCACAATTTTGACATACCCGAGAGCAAGGCCGGCATTATATCGGTATTGGCGCAGGCAGGGTACGGACTGGGCTTGTTTTTCCTTACCCCACTGGGCGATAAAATAGACCGCAAAAAACTCATCCTGTCGCTTATGGGTATACTGGTACTGGTGCTTGCCGGAACCACTTTTATAAACAACTTTACCATGCTGTGCGTGTTTAGCCTGCTTACCGGGCTTATGAGCGTGGCAGCGCAGGTAATACTGCCCATGGCTGCCAGTATGGACACTATAAACCGCGGGCGTACCGTGGGCATTATTTTTACCGGAATACTGGTAGGCATCCTCTCGGCACGGGTGTTTAGCGGACTCATAGCCGGGTGGCTGGGCTGGCGCTACGTATACGGTATTTCGGCAGTTATGGTTATAGCGTGTATGGCCATGGTACAGTTTACCCTACCCAATGTTTCCGCCGGATTCAGTGGTAGTTACGGCAAGCTGTTGGGCTCGTCTGTAGAGCAGCTAAAGCGTTTCCCGCTGCTAAGGCGTACGGCACTGCTGGGCGCGCTTATGTTTGGGTTGTTCTGCTCGTTTTGGACTACGCTTACCTTTCACCTTAGCGGTGCACCGTTTAATTACGGCCCCGAAGTTATAGGGCTGTTTGGGTTCCTGGCCATAGCCGGAGCCCTGCTTGCCCCGGTATTTGGTAAACTTGCCGATAAGGGCAACCCTGCCAAGAGCCAACTCATTTCGGGTATTACGGTACTGGTGAGCCTGGTGCTTATAGCGGTGTTTCCGCACTCAGTACCGGCGTTTGTGGTAGCGGTACTGCTACTCGATGTAGGCGTACAGGCCACCCAGGTTACTAACGTGGCTACCATATACACGCTCGATGCTACGGCACACAGCCGTATAAACACCGCCTACATGACCAGCTATTTTATAGGTGGCGCACTGGGCAGTTTTACGGGTTTGCAGTGTTGGGACCTTGGTGGCTGGAGCCTTGTTACCTGGCAGTTGATACTATGGTGCGTACTGGCGCTGGTGGTTGTAGGTAGTGGGTTTAGGAGGAAGTAGTTTTCAGGCTATTTCCAATAGTCCTGCAAAAAGCGGTCAATATCTTTTTTATCAGACAGGTCGTAAAGCTCAAGGCTGTTCCAGTCGGCCAATACTAAATCTGTAGATGTGCCTAAATCATACAATGCATTTGTAATGGCCTCCCTTTGCCATACGTGCATAATAAGGCCGTATACACACAGCCATATTACTTTTACAAGTTCTTCATCGTCGCAAGTATCTACAAAAATGGTGAAATTAGGAAACCCAAATGGCAGTGAACTTGTTACCGGATGTATGCTGCCCTGATAATTTATCTTTACAGCTCTTTTAAAACCATGCCGTTCCAGCACAGCAGTTACATAATCGGTACGCAGTTCCAGTGATTTGGTTTCCACGTGTATATTTTCCCGCACATGAATATCGGTATACCCTACACCGTCAAAATGATTCTGGCTAAACGTTTTTATTTCATCCATTTGGTTTTTGATGAAGTCTGTATTTTGCTTCGGCACTAATTCTATCTGAAGGTAATCATCTTCTATATAAAACGGGATATACTCACCGGATTCTGTGCTGTTATTGGCAAATTTCACCTGTTTCTTTTCGGGTGGCGAAATCACAAAACGCACTAATATTAATATAAGGAGGATGCAAATTACAATCATGATTTATTTGGCTAATGGCTTACCGTAAAGATAAATAAAGTTATGCAACAACATATACCCATACACCGTCACATTCCGCAGGAATGCTCTGTGTGCTTAACCCTTGAAAAAATTTCTGTGTATCTCTGCGCCTGCTCCCTGGACTCTGTGTTACAAATTCCTCGCAAAGCCACAAATGCGCTAAACTGAGAACTGCGACTGAAAACTCTGGGCTTTCTTTGAGGTACTTTGGTAATAGCCTCTCTGTGTGTCTCTGTGCCTGCTCTGAGAAACTCTGTGTTATAATTCCTCGCAAAGGCGCAAAGCTGCGATTGAAAAATCCACCCCGCCCTGCGGGCACCCCTCCGAGGGAGGGGAATGCTCACTCCTGCTTATTAATCTGCTATCTCTTTACATTCCGCAGGAATGCTCTGTGTGCTTTACACAACAACAAAAAAACTTTGCGAAACTTCGGCTTTCTTTGAGGTACTTTGGGTAATAGCTTCTCTGTGTATCTCTGCGCCTTCTCCGCTAATCTCTGTGTTATAAATTTCTCGCAAAGCCGCCAAGGCGCAAAGCTGCGGCTGAGAACTCTGCTATCTCTTACATTCCGCAGGAATGCTTTGTGTTCTTCAAAACTATAAGTAAATCTTTGCGAAACTTTGGGCTTCCTTTGAGGTACTTTGCGTAATAATTTCTCTGTGTAGCTCCGCGCCTGCTCTGAGAAACTCTGTGTTACTTAACACATCAGTAAGCCCTGAAAACTGTGACTGAAACTGAAAACTGTAACTACACACTAAAAACCATAAAAAAGCAGCCCTTTACACTACCACCTGTAAGGGCTGCCACACATTTGAGTTAGTTAAGTATATTGAGTGGTTGGCTTCTATAAATTAGCTATCACCTGGTCTTTCGGGTGCCGCACCTTGTAGCTTATACGCACCTTTTTGGTTTCGCCGGGGCTTAGTTTTAGTTCCCAGGTAAGCACACCGCTTTCGGTATTTACCTTAGCGCCGTCGTCTTTAAGCAGGGTCACCTCTATTTCCTTATCGGTACTTACGGGGTACTGGTCTTTCAGCAGCAGCGTTACCGCTTCTTTTTTATTATTTCTTATAGTGGTTTCGTAGGTAAAGGTTTGCTCCTTGTACCCGCTTAGGAACTTGGTACCACTTTTATCGGCTACCTTTTCGCGCTTTACCGATATGCGCTTATCACGGCCCATACTCAGGTTTAGCGTGTCTGACGTTTGGTTAGGGTTTATGGTGGTTTTGCCTATATACATACCGTCAAATATAATATTTGCCTCACCAGGCAGCAGGTTGTACTTGCTGTAATCGGTAACATCGGCCATAAGAAAGGCGTCCTGCTCCAGCTTTGGCACCGCGTAGTGGCGGTAAGTGGCAGGCAGTTTTATTTCCTTCATGCGCACGCTGTGTGCCTTGCCGTTGCTGGCTATATCATACGGAATATCTATGCTAAACGACACATTCATCTGGTTATCGTTTACGGTGGTGTAGTCTGCAAGGTCTTTTTTGTCCTTCTTTCTTGTGCCGTAACCTATCACTTCTACATCAGTATCACCAGTAGGCTGCCCATAACCACTTTGTATCTGAACTCCCGGTACCTGCCCTTGCAGGGTGTTTACAAAACTAGCATTTGGCCTGCCGTTTATGGTTTTGAATTCCACACTGCCAAACCTTAAAAACCATGCCGAAAGCAAAGGCATCTGGCTGCTTTGGTTGGGTACGCCGCTGCTCAGGGTTAGCTTTACCTGTTTCCAGTCTATGCCCGTGTTTTGGGTTACCTGCGCCTTGTACATCATGCTTATGGGGCCGCTGCTGTTATCGGCACGCAAGTCGTAGTACGGCGCCCATGCGGCACCCTGGGTAAGGTAAGTAATATCCAACGGGTAGCTTCCGGCGGCATCGCACATTACCTGTAATACCAACTTGCCTTTGCTCTCCTCATCATCTTTTGGGGTGTTGTCGGCGTTCAGTTTTTTGTTCAGCACATCCAGCCTTTCGTTCAGCTTTTTTTCGCGGGCTGTAATGGTAAGCTGGTTGGCCGTAATTTCGTTGCGCTTAGCACGGTAGTAGTCTACCAGCTTCATCAGTTCGGCTACGCTAAGGCCATTGTTTTGCCCCGATACCTGCTGGTTCCTGTCCATCAGTTCCAGGGTTTTCTGGTCGTTACTTTTTTGGGTGGCCAGCTTATCCAGCTCGGTATGGATAACCGCTATGCTGTCGCGCACCTTTTTCAGTGCCGGCGAACCCGTTTCGGGCACGGGGTATTCGCTCATATAGTTTTGGGTAAATTGCACCGACAGCACCGTAACGGCAGCGGGCGTACCCACCTGCACGGTGTTTTCGTAAATATAGTTGGCTACGTTTTTTACTACAATTTCGCTGGTTCCGGCAGGCAGTGCCACAGTGGTAGTCTGGCTTAGTTCTGCACCGTTAAAGTATACGGTAGCCTGAGTAGTTTTTGCATTAGCAAACACCGGCTTTTGGGCAAAAAGGCTGCCGCTTACAAGCAGCAGGCATATCATTAAAATCTTTTTCATGTAAATGAGGTCTTTTTTTATAAAGAGCATCATTTTATGGAAAAGGTTGGGACGAGGTGAAAAGTTTTTCAGTTTTCAGTTGCTTACTCATACATAGTACTCTGCTATCTCTTACATTCCGCAGGAATGCTCTGAGAGCTTCACACAACAACAAAAGAACTTTGCGAAACTTCGGGCTTCCTTTGCGAAACTTTGGGTAATAGCCTTCTCTGTGTATCTCTGCGCCTGCTCCCTGGACTCTGTGTTACAAATTTCTCGCAAAGGCGCGAAGTTAGAGATGTCTCCACTACGCTGCTCTTCGGTCGACATGGAAGAGCCTGAAAAATGCTGCGTCCTTCCCACATTCCGTAGGAATGCTCTGTGTGCTTTACACCTGAAAAAAACCTCTGTGTATCTCTGTGCTTGCTCAGCTAATCTCTGTGTTACAAATTTCTCGCAAAGACGCTAAGGCGCTAAGCTGAGAACTGGGACAGCGCGACTGAAAACCCTCCTATCTCTTACATTCCGCAGGAATGCCCTGAGAGCTTCATACAACAACAAAAGAACTTTGCGAAACTTCGGGTAATAGATGCTCTGTGAATCTCTGTGCCTTTGCGTGTAACTCTGTGTTACAAACCCTCGCAAAGGCGCTAAGCTGTTGTAAACTAAAAATAACACCGAAGCAATAATATCACAAACCGCTTTTACGTTAAAAGGTTTTTCGTAAGTTTATACCCTTAAACACCACGTAGGTACTATGAAGCGGATTGTGTACACCCTGTTTTCCTTATTTTTTGTCCTGGCAGCCTGTAATGGCAACAGGAAGGAAGACGGCGCACAACAAAATTCCGGTAAAACAGCCCAGGTGTACCGCCCAAAACCAAAATCTGCACCCAAACCGGCAAAAGAAACCCCACTTGACGAAGAAGCCCTGAAAAACCAGCAGCGCCTTATTCCGCACGAAAAAACCCTGGAGGGACTTACATTTCGCTACGGATACACTAAGTACGATGAGGACAAATACGGTTTTGAAAACCCGGGTTTCCTGGAGGTAAAAAAAGACGGCAAGATGCTGTTTAAAGACAGCTTTAAAGGCGAGGGCGAACCCTTTGTTACTTCTATGGGCTACCACGAGTTGGGTGGCAATAAGCTGGTGTTTAAGCTAAACTACGGTACTCCCGCCTGCGACTACGCGCAAATATCGCGCTACTATGTGGTGAATGCCGATGGCAGCGTATCGTTTATAACCGAAAGCTGGTCGGCTAACAGCGGCGATGGCTACAGCACGCGTTCGTTCAGGGAAATACTGCCCGGCGACACTACCGGTGAACCAAATACCATGGTAATGATAGAATCATTAGTATTCCACGAAGGTGATAAACCCGACCAGGCCGATACCACCCGCATTATTTTTAGCGGCAATACCTTTAGGGTAGAAAAAAACACCGACAACTTGGCTAAGGCGGAGTAATATTTTTAACCAACCAATACTGTTTACCCCATGAAATCATTAATGATGTTTATTTTAATGGTTCTCACATTATCTTGCGAAAAGGCTAATCGTTTAGAGCAATCACAAACAGATTTTAGTGATTCAAAAAACGCTTTTTTTCCTGAATACGAACATAGCTACAAAAAAACTGATACTCTTTACCTTGATGTACAAATAGACAACTGCGGAGAATGGGGCGGCCCGAAAGATAACTTCAAAATTTATGTTGATTCGGAGAATCAATACCTAATGGAATGCAGGCGTTACCGGTTTAATTGCGATTCTATAGCGAAGTACCGCCAATTGTATGAAAAACCTTTAGAGTATTCCAGGACATTTGTATTAGGCAGTATGCACAAAAAAGTTGTTTCGGCTTTCTTTATGAATTTAATGCAGGCAAAAATATCGGAACACAATGGTTCAAATGCTGGTTGCACATATTGGCTGCACAACAATGATTCAACCCTCGATATATATGTACATACTGAGCAGGAGAAAATAGAAGAAGATTTTTATCTCTTTAAAAAAGCTTTCAGGTTACCGGAAAATAAAAAAACGCGGATAGAAATACCTTTAGAATAATTAATCTAAAATGACAATACGCCTCTTAATCATACTTTTACTTTTGGCTTGTATTGGTTGCCATAAAGAACCTGCCTCAGACGCATACCTCCATCCGCACCCACCGAAAGATAAGCCAAAACCGACCAAGAAAACCGCAGCAGATGATGCGGCTGATTACAGCTCTTTTCTTATACCGCATGAGGAGGATCTGGAAGGATATACTTTTAGGTACGGGTACACTGCATATAATGAGGACAAATACGGACATTCAAACCCCGGTTATATTGAAGTGAAAAAGGACGGAAAAGTTTTATATAAAAACAGTTTTGAGGGATATGACGAACCTTATATCAACATAAAAGGCGTTCATAACCTTAACGGAAACAGGCTGGTTTTTACCCTGAATTATGGAACCGAAGCCTGCGATTATACCCAGTTTTCGCGCTACTATGTAATACACCCCGATAACAGCGTGAGCTTCTTAAAAGAGTGTTGGGGCGGCTGGGGCGGCGATTTTTATGCTACCCGCTATTACAAGGAATTTTTCCCGGAAGATTCGGCGGGTATACCCAATACAATGGGCATTGTAGAAGGTATACTGTATAATGAGCACGACCAACCCGACCGGGTCGATACCACCCGTATTATTTTTAGCGGTAACCGGTTTAAAGCAGAAAAACTCACTGATAACCTGGCTAAGGCGGAGTAAAGTTACTTTCCATTTAAATTTCACGTAAAGGCGTAAACTAAAACTTGCGACTAAAAACTCTGCTATCTCCTCACATTCCGCAGGAATGCTCTGTGTGCTTTACACAACAACAAAAGAACTTTGCGAAACTTCGGGCTTCCTTTGAGATACTTTGGGTAATAGATGCTCTGTGTATCTCTGCGCCTGCCCCGTGAAACTCTGTGTTACAAATTTCTCGCAAAGCCGCGAAGGTGCTGTAAACTGTAAACCGTAAACTGCGACTGTAACTAATACACCACCTTTTTACTCACGCTCTTATTCACATCTATTACATAAAAGAGCGCCTGTATATCGTTCATATACAATCTGAAATCAGTAAACTCCGGGCTGTCGTTAAGCGAATGGCAGGTAATGTACCCCTCCTCGGTATTATGTTCTATAATTTCCTTAAGCAGGGGCAACTTGCTCTGGGTGGTATAAATAACCCAGTACGGAAAATCGCGGTAACGCAGCTTGTTTACCCAGTGCTGGCGTTGCAGCTCGCGGGTGCTTACTATGCTGTTTCGGCTTATAGCGTGGCTGCTGCCGTCGTCCATACTGTCGCCGTTAACCCTAAAGGCCACATAACGCCCGTAGGCCTGTTTTTCTACCATAATGCCATGCTGACTAAGGTCCATAAGAAAATCCGTGTCCTGGTAATTGTCCAGAAAACCTGCCTGTACGTTAAACTCCAGCAGCGGCATAAGCATAAACAATTTGCCGTTACCTAAGGTCATAAAGCGGTTGCCGTTTTTATTCTCAAACGGATGGGCAAACCGAACTTCCTCGGCATCCACTACCCTCTTATCTGCCACCGCATCACCCGAAAGCACTTTGTTTAATATTTCACTTTTACTTTTAGGAATAGGTTTTCCTTTTTCGTAATTTATAATCGTTTCGCGGCTGGCACCAATAAGGTCGCCCAACTCTTTTTGGGTGATTCCTAATGCCTCACGGCGCTGTTTTATTTCCAATCCTTCCATAATGAACACTTTATATATTTAGAAAGAAAATTTTAAATCAATTGTAGAAAATTTTCATCTAATTTATTTTGTAATGTGGAATATTCCACTTAATTTTGCATTGTAGTTGGAACAAAGGTACAACATAAAGCGAAATAAACAACATATAATTAGCTAAATAGTGAATTTATCCACAACAACAGCTTTAACCAACCCGCCATAAAGTGTTGAACATTCGCCTACAAAGTGTAATATACCACACAAAACCAATTAAAATCAAGATTTGCACCAACAGTAAAGATTTGCATACCATGAAATAATGACGCAAAACGAAAGCACACCGCAAACCAACCCACAGAGCGGCAACACCAACACCAACCAAAGTGCCCAGGCACGGGCGGCTGCCATACAAATGGAAGCGATTATGCTCTTTAACGCCGACAGGCGGTTTACCATTACTGAGTAGGTGGATGCGTGGATTTGTTTATTCGTTAATTCAGAAAACAAACCCGCCCCATCTGCTACAACCAAATACACGAATACACATATTAACAAATCAACAGTAAAAAAATGACTATTACAGGAACCATAGAAAGCATAGAATACCGCAACACCGCCGGCCACGAAAAGAAAGTAGTAACCCTGGTACCCGACCACCGTCAGCGTGCGTTTGTAGAGTTTAGGGGCCGCCGCATGGAGGAACTCGAACCCTACAAAGAACACGACGAAATATCGGTAGACGTGTCGCTGGAAGGAAAAATAAGCAAGAATAGCGGCATACAGTACAACAACCTCGTTGCCTTTGCGGTAAGGGCGGTGTAAGTTTTAGTTTTTTAGTTTCAGGTTTAAAGTTGGCTTACTCATACCGTATAACCGTATAACCGAATTACCACATAACCAAATAACCTTTAAAAAAATGAATTACAAAATAAAAGGCATTATAACCGCCATAGGCGATGTAAAAACCACCAAACTGGGCACTGCGGTGCAACAACTGCACTTTGAGCAGGAAAACGGACGTATGTTTTACCCCAGCGCACTGGGCACCAAAATAGACCTACTGCAGGAACTACTACCCGGCGATGTAGCCGAGCTGGAATTCCACATAAGCGGCAGCAAAGGCACGTATAACAACGTAATTATAGATAACCTGGTAAGGGTGTAACTGGTTGTTGGCTGTTGGCTTTTTGACCTTCAACTTTCGACTTTACGACTTTTGACTGATGTAGTTCTTTGACATAATGGAAAATTTAATATGGTAGCTCCTCCCCGCTTTTGGTTAAAAGTGGGGAGGAGGTATTATTAGCTCTGAAAAACAACTACTATAAATAATATAATAATACAACTTATGAAAATCAAAATACTTAGTAAAACCCTTGAAGCAACTTTCGGACTGAAAGTAGACTCGATACATGAATGCTGCGAATGCCCCGAAGAACACAAAGCACAATTCAAAAATTGTATTTGGGTTCATTCGGAACAACAAGAAATACCTGTCAGATGTCTTGAAGGAGAATTTGAAATAATTAATTAATTTTGATAAGCTAACTCCCAGCACCTCTCCAATGCTTCGTAACATAGTACTAAGTCAGCTTCAAATTGCTCTTTAGAAATATTATCACCAACGTACTTTGCTAATTGCCTTTTTTTCTTACCGTTCATAGCATCACAATCATCTTGACTCTTTTTCCAATTCCCATATGTTTGACATACTTGATTTGGATAGTGTTGCTCAATGTCGCGTAAACCTAAAAGAAAAAGTTGTCTATTCGCATCTAAAGATCTAAATCGCTTTCTAAAGTCATTTACCCCTCCAAGCTTATCGGGATGAGGCTGGTCAAGCAATAAGATAAGTCTATCCTTATATATACTTGAATTTAAAGGAGTAAATGATTTCTCAATGGCGTTTATTGTACGTTCAGCCTGATCTAAATCACCATTTGCTTGAATAATCTGAATTTGAGGTTTTTCAGAATAAAATCTCTTGATGACACGCGTGAGTAATTCAAACTCGCTTAAGCCTTCAACAATTAAAAAATTACGCGGAAGAAGCAGATCAGCAGGACTACCACCAAGTAGTTCAAATACAACGTAGGGTTTATCTATTGGGGTTGTAACAATTATTTCGGTTGCGCCTTCATATTTTTGAACTTTACATATTGTTTGGTTTGGAAAGTCATCGGCAACAAATACAGATGAGTGTGTATTTATAAAAACCTGGTCAGTATCCTGAGACAATTCATAAAGGACTTCTTTTAAATTCCTTTGTGCTGAAGGATGAAGATGTAATTCTGCCTCGTCAATAAAAAATAAAAATGATTTCCCTATGTCGTCATTCTTCTTTCTAAAATCAGCATAGGCTTGTATGATTGCCAACATTAATGCACGTTGCATACCATCACCCTTTTCCTCTGCGGACGTTTCAACGCCGTCATCAATAGAAGTTTCGAAACTTTTTAATAAATCATCGAAAGCAGGTGCTGTCACCTCAAATTTTACTTTTGAAGTATCCGGAAACTGTTTTTCTAAGTGTACCTTAACAGTATCCCCCATAGCCTCAAACTTAGCCCTGATTTCAGAATTTTCATCCTCAAAGAGCTCTCTGAATTTTTCTTGAAACTCTTTGTATTTAGGGTCTTCCTCCAAAATGGCATTTAATACCCCAGATAACATAATACCTATAGGAGTTGTCTTAGACCATTTTGAAACCGAATCATAATATTGCTTCGTGTGAATATACTCAAACTTGGGAAGAAAATCATTGAACGCAGCATCAAAACCTGTTCCCGGATTTACTGGATTTCCGTTAACGAATACTTTTCTTTTGGCAACATTTGTACTTGATCTTTGAACAACCACAATATCATTTCCATCTAATGCTGCTAAAATTTTAGTTTTGTTTGCTTCATTTCGCATTTTATCGGCTCCATTTAATGCTCCAGAAAACTCCAATTCAACTAATATTTCTTTCTGGGGATCGCGTTTAAATCTTAGCTGATCAAGACTTCCTCCTCTACTTACACCATTAAAAAAGAATTGTACGGCTTCAAAGAAATTTGTTTTTCCACAATTATTTTGGCCTACAAAAATATTGAAGTCTTTTGTAGAAAACTCACTTTTTTCAATAGACCTAAAATTCTCAATTTTTATACGGGTAATTTTCATAAATAAGAAGGTTGGTTAACCTACCAAATATATTTATTTTTAAAAAATTAACAAAATAATATTCCCCTAACCACCACACCATGAAAGCAGTACCACCTGCTTCCGCCCCGCCCAAAAAAACAACATCCTTATACAAACCACAATATGCCGAGCAGGCCCGTGAACTGAGTCTACAAGGCGCTACAGTCAGCAGCCTTGCGGTGGCATTTGGCGTAAGCCGCGGCACCATTTCAAAGTGGAAAAAACGCTATCCCGAGTTTAAAAATGCGTTAGTTCCGGCGAAAACAGCAGCCGATTGGGCCGTGGAAGACGCGCTGTACCAGTCTACCCTCGACAGGATTATTACCCTAAAGCAGGCCATAAAATGCAAGGAGGTGTATTACGACGAAAACGGCAAACGCGTAGAAAAAGAACGCGTGGAAATAGTGGAGGTAGAAAAACACATTCCGGCCGATTTTAGGAGCCAGCAGTTTTGGCTGCGCAACCGCAACCCCAAGCAGTGGAATGAAAAATGCGACGACACAGACGACACCCCACGCGGGGTAACGCTAAATTTGGGCGAGGGCCACAATCCGTTGCAGGATGATGAAGCTACTGCCTAAACAACAACACGCCATTTGGTTCCTTAAAGATTCTGTTACCGAAGAACTCCTGTACGGCGGGGCGGCAGGCGGCGGCAAAAGCGCCCTGGGCTGCCTTTGGCTTATGGAAATGTGCCAAAAATACCCCGGTTCGCGCTGGCTTATGGGGCGCAGCAAGCTCAAAACCCTGAAGGAAACCACACTGAACACCTTCTTCGAGCTGGCTACCATGCTCAAGCTGAGTCCGCAATTTCATTACAAACCCACCGAAAACATTATTTACTGGAAAAACGGCAGCCAGATATTGCTGAAAGACCTGTTCCACTACCCATCCGACCCAAATTTTGACAGCCTGGGTTCGCTCGAAATTACCGGTGCTTTTATAGACGAATGCAGCCAGGTGGCCTACCAGGCATGGCAAATGGTAAAGAGCCGCATACGCTACAAACTCACCGAATTTGGTCTGATACCAAAACTTTTGGGCAGTTGCAACCCCGTAAAAAACTGGGCGTACAAGGAGTTTTACAAGCACTGGCGCGAGGGCTCACTCCCCGCCTACCGCAGGTTTATACAAAGCCTCCCGGCAGATAACCCGCACCTGCACCCCAGCTACTTACAGTCGCTTTTACGGCTCGATAAAAACAGCAGGGAACGCCTGTATTACGGCAACTGGGAGTACGACGACGACCCCGCCACGCTTATGGACCACGATGCCATAACCGATTATTTTAACCCCGCCCACCTTACCCCTCAGGGCGTTAAGTACATGACCATAGACGTGGCGCGCAAGGGCAGGGATAAAACCGTGTTTCGCGTATGGCACGGCTGGGTGTGCATTGCCCGCTATGCCATAGCCCGTTCGGGATTGGACGAAGTGGTGGGCAGGGCTAAGATTTTGCAATCCAAATACGGGGTGGCGCTGAGCAACATTGTAGCCGACGAAGACGGGGTGGGCGGCGGGGTGATCGATTTTTTGCGGTGCAAGGGCTTTGTAAACAACTCGGCACCCCTGGAAATGCGCCAGGGCGATACTTACGTAAAACCCAACTTCGACAACCTGAAAAGCCAGTGCAGCATTAAAATGGCGGAGATGATAACCAACCGCCAGGCAGGCGAACTGTGCCACGACCCTACGCTTGTGCAAACCGTTACCGAAGAAATGGAACAGGTAAAACTAAAGGACATCGACCGCGACGGCAAGCAGGGCATTATCCCCAAAGACCGCGTTAAGGAACTCATCGGCCGCTCCCCAGACGAATGGGATAGTATAATGATGCGGTACTGGTTCGCGCTCAGGAAAGATTATTCGGCAAGGGTGCGGGTGGGGTAGTTTTTATATTGAACCCAATTATAATAATTTTATTTAACTTTGTTCTAATACTTTATGAATATGCAAAAAGATCTTACAAATTCAAAAATTGATAGAACGAATGTCCTCAATAACAATTCTGCTATTAAGGAAATATACAATCAATTAGGTTTTGAAGGTATTTTCTTTGAAGGCAAATTTAGATATACATTAAATCAAATAGTAAGATTCTACGACGTTGATAACAGAACCATTGAGAGATTATTAGTAGAACATGCAGATGAGCTAAGTCAATCTGGCTTTGAAATTTTTAAAGGTTTAAAATTAAAGTCATTTAAAGAAACCGTAAATCAACTGACCGACATCAATGTCGGTCAGTTGATGCAAGACGATGATACAGAGTTAATTGGAAAAAGAGCTGCCAGTTTAGCAGTATTTACATTTAAAGCACTGTTAAATCTAGGTATGTTACTTCAAACTTCGGAGAGAGCTAAAGAAGTTAGGAGCTTTATACTAAATATTGTAATTGATGTCCTAAACAAAAAACTTGGAGGTTCAACAAAATACATCAACCAACGTGAAGAGGATTTTTTGCCATCCGCATTACGGGAGTTCAATTACAGAAAAGAATTTACAAACTCGATCGACTTTTATATAACAGAAAACAAATTTAAATACGGCCAGCTAACCGATAAAATTTACAAAAGTATTTTCAAAGAAAATGCAAAAGAATATCGTAAAGTACTGGATTTGAATTCTAAAGAAAATGTTCGCTCAACCATGTATTCTGAGATTTTAGATTTAATAAGCAGCTACGAAAATGGATTTGCTTCATTTCTGAAAAATCGATTTGAATCTAATAACGGAAATAAATTTACACTTTCTGAAGCACATGAAATATTCAGAGATTTTGAAAAGTTGACTGACAAGCTGTATGAACCTTTAAGAGAAAAAGCTAGGGGATTAATGGCCAGTAGAGATATGGCCTTTAGAGATTCTTTACATGAAAAACTGGAAGAATACATTAGTACAGTAAGCATCGAGGACTTCGACAGATTTTTAGGTGAGCAAAGCAAATCCTTAGAGGATAGACTTAATGAAAACATGGACGTCTTCAAACGCTTAAAGGATAGATAATGGCTTTTATATATTTTGACATAAAACATGCTATACAAGTTCAAGATTTTATAATTGAAAATAGTGGTGGGCGGAAAGGCATACTTAACATCGGACTAATTGAAAGTGTATTAGAGCATATAAAAAATGATCTTTACTATCCCAGTATTGAGGATAAGGTTTGCCATTTATTTTATTCTATAAACAAAAATCATGCTTTCAATGATGGAAACAAGCGCTCGTCTATAGCACTATCATCATATTTTATGGAAATCAATGCTTTGGGTTTTAAAGTAGATCATTTTATTAAAGAGATGGAAAACATCGCAGTTCATGTAGCTGACAATAAAGTTTCTAAAGAATTATTATTTGAAATTATAGATTCCGTTATACATCAAGACGACTACTCCGAAGAACTAAAATTAAAAATCTTTAATGCTCTATCTTCAAATGACAATGACATAGAAGACAATTTATTTTAACACTTTTCAGCCCTTTATTTGTCACGCTCCGTTCCTCCGCTCACCATGACAGGGCGGTTTTGTGGTTTATTGTTGCTCACTCCTACGTACCGCTCTGCTTTCTTCTCTCATTCCGAAGGAATGCTCTGTGAGCGACAAGAATTACACAAAAACCTTCGGGAAACTTTGGGTTATAGCTTCTCAAAAAACTCCGTGAAGCTCTGTGCCTCCTCCGTGAAGCTCTGTGTTACTAATTTACAATGAAGTTAACACACTCCTAACCCCTCTCCCAGAGGGGAACAGCTTCACTCGTGCTCTAAAACGAATAAACAAATTAACGCATCCCTGTATTATCAAATCCACGCATCCACAACAAAATGAAAAACCTCACCATACAGCAATACGCCCGCCTGCCCGACACCACCCTGTACGACGGCATACTCGAAGCCCTGAACCCCGCCAACACCTTTGCCGGAAAAAAGATGGACATTCAGCAGATGCCTTATGCCAATGTAAAGTACTGCATAAGGCTGTTGGGCAAAACCAGCTCCTGGCCCGATGTGGTAAAACTGTTTACAACCTGCTACGGCTGCACCGAAAAACAGTTCTGGAAGGTGCGCGTTGTTGAGTACTTTGGGGCACGGCGCTTTTTGATTAACGAGTTCACCCGCATTATACAAACCGAAACCCGCCTGCTGCATACCCTAAGCACCGACAGCCACCTGTGGCACATGGCCGGAGCCGACAGGCTGAAACCCTTTGGCGATACCCTGCCGCTGGTACAGTTGGGCAAAATGTTCGGGCAGTACCCGTACGATTTGGGTCGAAAACCCTACGGCGAAATCTTTAGCCTCTTGGCACAGATTAAAACTCAGAATGAGGTGGAAGCAGAGTACAGCAAACTAGCGAAGTAGTTTTAGTTTAAAGTCGCAGTCGCAGTATTCAGATGCTTACTCATACCTTACATATCGCGACTGAAAACTGTGACTGAATAAACCACCCCGGCGTTCCGCCACCCCTCCGGAGGAGGGGAATGCCACTCTGCTCTTTGAATACCACAATTCCCCTCCTCCGGAGGGGTGTTCGCAGGGCGGGCGGGGTGGTTTCTCACTTATTAATTTGACACAACCAAAAACAAACAACCAACAACCAACAACTGACAACCAGCAACCAGTAACCGACAACCAAATACACAAATCCACGAATAACCAAATCCACAAAAAATGGACATAGTACGCACCCTCCACTCCCTTGCCGATGCGCACGGGCTGGAATACCACTACGGCAAGAAAGCCGCCCTGAACCTGCTCGACGGTTCGCCCGAACCCGACAGGATGTTCCTGCTGCATGAGTTTACAAACCGCAAAAGCAGCTATAACCAAACCGGCACCAAAATAGAAGCTACCGAGTATGAGGGCAAATTCTTTTTGGTAAAGCACGCCGACTACAACCTGCATTTTTATGCCGAGGCCGGCGATACCGAAACAGGTAAATACGCCACCGGCATAGAACCCCTGCTAACTGTTTTTACCACATTGGGCAACAGCCTCGCCTGCATGGGTCACCAGGTAATACAATGGGATAACATCGATGTTACCGATGCACTGGATGCCAATATGGACGGTATTTTGTGCAGTTACAAAATAAAAACACCGGCAAACTATGGAGGCTAATGTAAGAGCGTTGCTCTGGGCCGAGTTTGAAAAACTGCGGCAGGAAGTAATAGCCCGCTACGAACAAAGCGGCATGAAAGCAAGCGGCAACTGGGCAAAATCAGTACAGGTACAGGAACTGCCAAACGGCTTTACCTTAGTAGCCGATGATTACCTGAACGGACGCAGCCCCGGCAAGGCGCCTCCCAGTGAGGCTATAGAAAAATGGATTACCCAAAAGGGCATTGCCGCACGCATTAAGGGCGAAATATCGGTGAGCAGCCTGGCGTACCTCATTGCCCGTAAAATTGCGCAAAAAGGTTGGCAACCCAAAAAAGAGAACGAAAACATCGTAGAACAGGTAGCCACCCCACAGCGCATACAACAAATAATGGATGCCGTAGCCCCGGTGTATGCTGAAAACTTTGCCCGAGATATTTCTGCGCTTTTTGATAAAACCTTTGCATGATACAGTTTGTAAAACCCTTAGTGCCAAACCGCCTGCGCATGGCATACAACAATGATGTGGTACGTTTTTACAGCACCCTGGGCGGTACACCTGCCTATAGTGATGTTACCATATACCCCGGGGTAACGGTGCGCCTGTACCCCGACCCGAACGGGCGTTTTTATTTTAACTTCAGGCCGTATATAAGTACGTTTATCAACACGGCCAACTTTGAAGATACCACCGAAACCAACCTTACCGCAGAAGACCCCGACAGCTTTGTGTACAGCGCCATGAACAATGTGGCTACCCAACGCAATGTTACCTTTGCCATAAACATGGGCGATGCCGGTACTGATACCGCTTCGTATACCCTTACGTGGCTGGCTGCCGCGCAACAGATAGGCAGCTATACCGAGTATAATATAAACAACCTGCTGGTACTTTCCCCCGCCATGCCCGATGCCGCCAATACCTGGTACCTGAAGTACTGGGAGGGTTACCCGTTTGACTTTTCTGTTTTCAGTAACGTAACCGGGATGGAAGTAACCAATACCACTAACCTTGTTTCGGCAAGCCTTAATGTTGTAGGCTATGGCGACCGTGTGTTTTTATCGGACGGGCGCACCGATGAAACCCTGGAAGATTTTCTGCCATTAGCTAAAGGCTACAACACCCTAAAGCTGCTGCGCGAAAACGACAGCCCTGAGGATGCAAAATTCATACAGCTGGAAAAAGCAGCCCCCTGCGAAGGGGTGTACTTAAAATGGCGCAATGCCCAGGGCGGCTACAGCTACTGGCTGTTTGAAAACACCTATGCCGTAGACCGCAATGCCAAATCATTGGGCGAACTGAACCGGGATTTCGAAAACCCGGAAAACAGTTTTGGCAATACCACACAGGTGGGCCGCGAGGTGCAGGATACCCTGAAAATTGTAGCCGAACTGCTTACCCCGCCCCAGCGCGATATAGTGCAAAACCTGCTGGAAAGCCCCAAGGTATACCTGTTTACAGGCAAGCCCTATAGCCGTAGTGATTACCGCAGCTGGATAGAGGTTTCGGTAAAAACCACATCGGCACGCATTAAAAACCCGCGCGAAAGCCTTACTAATTTTGCTTTTGATATCGAGCTTCCGGTACGGTATACGGTGAGTTTATAAATCGTTGTTGGTTGTCGGTCGTTGGTTGATGGAAGCTTCCGCTTGTAAAAAATTAGTTCTGCTTTGGTAACACAGAGTCTCCCAGAGTGAGCGCAGAGATACACCGAGAGGACTATTACCCAAAGTTTCTCAAAGTTCTTTTGTTGTTTCGTGAAGCACACAGAGCATTCCTGCGGAATGTGAGAAGTGCACAGAGTTTACCGTCCCAGTTCTCAGCTTAGCGCCTTGGCGTCTTCGCGAGAGACGATAACACAGAGTTTCACGGAGCGGGCGCAGAGATACACAGAGAGAGGACTATTACCCAAAGTTTCGCAAAGGAAGCGCAAAGTTTCTCAAAGTTTTTTAACTGAGTAAGTGCACAAAGCATTCCTTCGGAATGTGAATAAGTACCCAAAACGGTTTTCAGTTCCTTCCATATCGGCCTAAGCGCAGCGGAGTAGAGATATCTCATTTGATTTTATATCCGAGTGAAGCTCCCATCAACCAACAACCAACAACCAACAACCAGCAACCCTAAAAATATTTCCCATAAAAAATGACTCTTGTCGCTTATACTCTACATAAACGGGCAGGTAGCCGACCTGGATCCCGGCACCACCATAGCCCAGACCCGGCAGGTAAACGACCTGAACAGCCTGGACAACCGCCAGGCCAGCTATACCAATAAATTCAGCCTGCCGAAAACCGCCGCTAACCAGCGTATAGTGCAGTACCTTAGCCTGGTGGGTAACAACAGCAACGTGCCGTACCAAAAAAACGAATGCAGCCTGTACAGCGCTTCGGGCGAATGTTTTGTGTACAACGGCTGGGCCATGATAACCGATGGCGGCGACAGCTTTGATGTGGTTATTTACGACGGTATCATCGACCTGTACAAGGCCATAGAAAACCAAAACCTCTCGGTGCTGGATCTTTCAGACCTTAACCATACCAAGACCATGCAGGCCGTGCGCGATTCATGGACCGACCCTGAACTGCCCTACCGCTACATACTGGCCGACTATAACGGTAAAACCGGCAGCAACAGTGCCGGCACATCGGTAGCTATAGATTACCTTGTACCCTCTGTAAATGTAGCGTGGCTTTGGGATAAGGTATTCAGCTATTATGGTTTTTCATACAGCGGTTCGGTATTTAACACCCAGTATTTTAAAAACCTGTGGATGACCTTCCCGAAAGGCATAGACGGCGAAAGCAGCTCGGGCGACGTTTTTGGCAGCAGTGCCATTACAAACGAAAACAGCGCCACCAGCGGCAGTACATGGAGTACGCTACTACTTAAGTTTAACGAATCGGAATCGGTTAACACCGAATACATAGAATACCTTAGCAGTGCCAAATACCGCATTAAGGTAAAGAAAACCGGCTATTACAACCTGCGCATTGCCGGCAATGTAAAAAGCACATCAAACTTTAGCATGTATGTGGTAAAAAACGTAAGCAACACTTCGGCTACTACGTTAAATGCCCTGTCGCCCATTGCCACCATTAAAACCAACCAGGTAAAGGATACCGATTTTGATTACACCTCGTCATCGGTATTGCTTTCGGCAGGCGACAGCATCAGCGTTATCTTCCGGCATGTAAACGGCGTTAACCAGGGACTTGGTTTTTCTACTGCTGATAAATGGGAAAACCTGGAAGTTACGGTACGCCAGCTGCAACAAGGCGAAATAAACTTTAGCAATGCCTTTACTGATTTCTCCATACGCGACTTTCTTAGTGAGGTGGTACACCGTTTCGGGCTTACCATGCAAAAGGACAAGTACAGTAATAGCTACACCTTTTATAACCTTGCAGAGATAATGCAAAACCCCGATGTAGAAAACTGGAGCAGTAAATTCATCAGCAAAAAACAGGAAAACTACGTGTACGGCAGCTATGCCCAGCAAAACTGGTTCCGGTACGCCTACAACGACAAGGAAAGCAGCCATAACGATGCATGCATACCTGTAGAAAATGTAAACCTTGCCGAAAGCCGCGATGCCATAAAAAGCAAAATATACAGTCCTGAACTTAACCGCACACCGTATCTTAACCGTACATCGGGGGTATACAAACTTTGGGAAAAAGAGGTTAGCGAAGACAGTGACGGCGTAAGTACTGTAAAGTACAAAGCGCTGGACAAACGCTATTATTTCCTCCGGGCAGAACAGTATACTGAGAGTGTAACCATTAGGGACTTAACCATAGGCGGCTCTATACCTACGGCATATTCGTATGCAGAAAGCTACTGGAAGCTGCCTTTTACCGATATACTTCAGGACTACTACAGCGACCTGAACCGCATACTGGACAAGGCCTGTATAATAACCGCCGAGTTATGGTTGAACGAAGGCGACATAGCCCAGCTTGATTTCCTGAAGCTGTATTACATAGAGCAGTTGGGCAGCTACTATTTACTGAACAAAATAAACAATTACACCCCGGGCAAGCCCACCACCTGCGAGCTGGTTAAAGTAATTTTTGGAGAAACCCAGCAGTTAACCCGCGAAATAAGCATAACCCAAGTTAGCAGTACCACTAACAATACTACACACCGCTACAACGTAAGCCTAACATATACCACCAGCTATAACCCTGCTGCACTGGGCCTGCAATGGCGCGAAATAAACACCGAAGAATGGAACACTCTTCCGGTAGAGCAAATCACGCAATTTACCTCTCCATTCAGCTTTTACCTTCCGATTGCAGAATTTAACGGACTGGTGTGCGAAATCAGGATAGTAGATGCGTTTTACAATGTTTTGAGCAATGTTGAGATTATAGGATTTATATTAATCGAGTTCTCATGATAGCAAACCTTACAAACACGCCGCCCATAATAGATTTTGGGTTTGGCACTACGGTTTTAAATTTTAGCATATTCGATAGTTTACCATACATAACCGTATGGCAAAACACCCTATACCACCCCGCACTTTACAACCCTGTACTTACCGCACCGGGTGCTAACATAGAAGTTGTAAGTCCGTACGAGTATCGCCTGACGTTTGACGAATACGACGAAAACACAAACAGCAGCATACAGCTCACCTTTACGGCACCAAACGGGCAAACACTGTACAGCAATATTTTAAGTATAAATTTTAGTGAGTAATGGCAAAAAAAATAAACATAGGAAAGCTGGATGTAGACGTAAAAGACCTGCTGGACAACGCCCAAAAAACGGCCGAGAAAATTAAAGACCTGAAAGACAAGCAGGCCGAACTACAGGAAAAAGGGAAAGAAGCTTCGAAACAATTTGTGGCAAATGCCGCCGCCCTTAAAAGCCTTGAAGCAAGTTATAAAACCCAGCAAACGGCATTATCTGCACAAATAGCAGAGGAAGAAAAACTGGTAAACATAAAGAAAAACATAAAGCAAGCCGTAGACCAGCAAAACAACAGCGAAAATGCCTATATACAAAACAATAAACAGCTTATTGAGCTAAAAAAACAACTGCGCATAGATGACGACGATTACGAAAAACGGCTTGGTAAAATCAATGCTAAAATAGCCGAAAACAACACCTGGCTGGAAGAAAACGGCAGCGCCAATGCAAAGCTGATGACTACCATGAGCGACTACAAAGACCAGGTAACGGAGTCGTTTGATGCTATTAATGTTTTTAACGGGGGTATTAGCGGCTTTGTAAGCCGCGCACAGGAAGCCGGCGGCGTGGGTAAGCTTTTCTCTACTTCGCTTTCAGGAATGACTACAGGCATTAAAGGCATGGGTACTGCAATAGCATCAAATCCCATTGGTGTGCTGCTTGCCATATTAGGGCCTCTCATACAAAAGCTGATGAGCTTTCCGCCCATAACAAAGGCGGTAGAAAAAGCCATGGCAGCTTTGGGCCCCATTATAGAAATAGTGTCCATGCCGCTGCAAATACTTATAGAGGGTATAGCATCGGTTATAGAAGCCTTTGCCGATTTTATTGGTTCGTCTACCGAGGCCGGGCGAGCCGCACAGCAACTGGCTAAAGACAAGGAAGCCCTGAAGCAAAGCGAGGAAGCACTAAATGCTGCCATGAGCGTACAGGAAGAGCGTAACGCCAAGGCAAAGCAGGATATAGACGAACTAATGAAGGTGGCTAAGGATCAAACCAAAAGCGAACAGGAACGCCTAAAAGCCCTTGAAGCAGCACACAACATAGAAAAGCAAAACCTCGAAGAACGAAAAAAACTCAGTAATGATTCTTATAACCAGGCTGTAAGGCAGGCTGCACTGGGCAAAGGGTTGAATGCAGAGGAATTAGCCGAACTACAAAAGCAAGGAGCCGCCTATGCCGAAAAGATGATGAAGGTGAAGGGCTTTACCCAGGAAGAGATTGATGCCCTGAAAAAAGCCAACATAGAGCGGATAAAACTAAGCGGCGAAGAAAAGGGCATACTGGCAAGCTACGAAGCCGATAAAGCAAAAATAGCCGAAGATGCTGCGGCAAAACGGCAAGCCGCCGAAGACAAACGCAAACAGGCAGAAGAAGCCCAAAGGCAAAAAGCCGCTAAGGCAGCACGGGATGCCATAGACATACAAAAGCTGGAGCTGGAAAAATACATTGAAAGCCAGAAGAATAAGGCGCATACCATGAAGGAAGAGCTGGCTATTGCAGAGGAAGTAAACCGACGCAAACTGGCTATTATAAATGCTGAGTACAAAGCTTCAGATAAATCGGCTAAGGCAAAGCTGGAACTGGAAAAAGCCACTATGGAGGCTAGGAACGAAATTTTGGGTAAAAGGGCTGAAGTAGCTGTGGCATACGCCGAAAAGGAGTTACAGGCTTACATTGACACTAACAGTAAAAGCCTCATTTCTGCCGATAAAATTAACGATGAGCTTATAGAAAAGGAAAAAAAGCGCCTTACCGATCTTCAAACGCAGGAGCTTGCCTTTCAGCAAAAACGTTTTGATGCAGGTCTTATTAATACCGAAGCTTTTGAGCAGGCAAAACTTGCCATAAAGCAAAAGTATAGTGAAGAGGAGAAAAATATTGAAACGGTAAAACAGGAGGCCGAAAAAGCAGCAACAGAGGCTGCTGCAGCACAAAAGGCTCAGGAAGCCATGACCGACCTGGAAATAAAACGTGCTAATGCTGCCGACGAATTTGAACTGCAACGCATAGACGAGGAAGAACGCCACAAAACACGTATTGCCGACCTGGATAAACAATTACTGGAAAAGAAAATTACAGAAGACCAGTACAGGGAATTAAAAAAACAGGAAGACACACAAAATGCCGAAAACGAAAAGAAGATAAACCAGGCGGTTTTTGACAATAAACTTGCCCTTGCCAGTCAGGCTTTTACCGCTATTCAAAGTATTGTAGGTAAGGAAAGTGCTGCGGGTAAAGCTATTGCAGTAGCCCAGGCTACTATAGATACCTATAAAAGTGCAGTGGCAGCTTATGCTGCAGGTATGTCTTTAGGTGGGCCCGTAGGTCTTGTAATGGGCCCAGTATCGGCCGGCCTTGCGGTAGCGGCGGGTATTGCAAACGTAAAAAAGATAACCAGCACCAAAACCCCGAAGGCCGAAAAAGGCGCCCTGTTTAGCATAGGTGGTAAAAGGCACAGCCAGGGCGGCACCCTGTTTACCGGCGAAGACGGCACCCGTTTTGAGGCCGAAGCCGGCGAGGTTATAGGCGTTATGAACCGTAATGCAGCACGGCACTTTATGGCGTTTAACAATACGTTTCCGGCAGGAGGGGGTAGTGCTCCAAACTATTTTGCATCGGGGGGTATAGTATCAAGGGAGGTGGCACAACCCACGCTTAATGCCGAAGATTTAGCTAACCGTATAGCCCAGGCTAACCGCGCACTGCCCGCCCCGGTAGTAGCTGTTGAAGATATAATAACTAAAGGAAACAGCTATGTAAGTGTAAAAGAAGGTGCTAATTTTTAAAAAAAACTGCCGCTATAATGATGGCGGCAGTTTATATCTTATTTCATGGTTTCCATACAGTTAATTATCCCTTTAAGCTTTTTCCCATCAAATTGCCACATTGCCTCCCCTGCTTTTACGCTTACTATCTTGCTTTTCTTTATAGCTGCAAGGTTTTTACCGTAGACAAGTATAGAAAACGAATATTTAAAATCGGTTGTAGAATTCGGGAAAGGATAACAGGTTGTATTAAATATCAGCCGTGTACCGTCTTCAAGCAACACTGCAACCTTATCAATATCTTTGGTTTTGGTTTTGGAAAAAAAGTTAAACATCACATTATATGTAGTTTGCTCATCCATGGTTGTCTTTAGTACCTGGCAACCCTGCCCTACAAATACAGAGGTTGTAGCCCCACCTAAATCATCATATTTCAAGTAATCACAATAAAAATCCGCGGGAAGCGTAAGGCCACCTATTACCTCAAAAGGGTAATCAAAACTATTCTTAGGGCTGTATTTATAATAAAGCTTTCCACCCGCTTTATCCTGTAATGTAACCCTTATATCACCGGGGCTGTTTACATAGTTTATATACGATTTTTTTAAGGTGTCTACATTAACTACATTAAATTCCTTACCTATAAGTTCTTTCCTGTCGTTGAAACGTGTACTCTCCTTGCTAGGCATATACACTTTTAACAATTGGTCATCGGAATAAAAGCCCATGAAGTAACCGTCTTTTTCAGTTGAATATCCGTCTACAATTTTTACGTCTTTACCCTTTAGAAGTCCGGGGCGCATAAATGGGAAACTTTCCTGGGCAGAAACAAAAGAAAATGCCATTAAGGCAAAAAGAAAATAAATTTTTCTCATAATGATTGGGGTTTTAAAATGTTAGCTGATTGAACAAATTTAAAAGTTTTTTTGACGCAACAAAATGTTTGTTAGATTATTTTCAAATAAAAAAAGCTCCCTGCCATTGCGGCGCAGGGAGCTTTTGAGTATATAGAGGAAAAGAGAAGCAAATCAAATATTTGCAGTATTTATCGCTTCGTTGTTGATGTTACAAATATAGGAGTTTATTTTATACAAACAATATTTATGAAGATTATTTTCTTATATGATTACAACAATTTTACACGGCTGGAAAAACTTCATCAGTAAAACCGAAGTAACCGAGGCTGTAGCCATAAAACGGGCTACAATTTGCACCGCCTGCCCGCAGCTACGGCACGGTAAACTGCTTGCCTTTATAAAAGACAGCCTTACCGAAATAGAGGGTGCCTACTGCAACCTGTGCAAATGCCCCCTAAGCGCCAAGGTGCGCAGCAATGATATTTGTCCTGAAAAAAAATGGTGATCTTGACACGCTATGAAAGCATTACTGCCCTGGGCGACAATTTTTTAAAACTAATAGCTCAGGGGTTTATACCCACACACATACTGGACTGGAAGGTATACTACGAAGCCTACCTTACCGAAGCCGAAGCCCTGAAAAAACAATACGGCCGCACCAAAAAAACCCGTGCCGCCGGTAACGTAGCCGATACCTATAAGATAAGCGAACGCTGCATGTTTAGCATTATAGCGTTTATGGAAGGGAGGTAAGTTTTTTTGGTTTCAGGTTTAAGGTTTCAAGTTGCCTACTCTGACCTGAAAACTGTGACTGTGACTGACCACTCGTACATTCCGAAGGAATGCTTTGCGAGCTTTATCGAGAGGAAAAACTTTGAGAATCTCTGCGCTTACTCAGTGTATCTCTGAGTTACTAATCAACTGAGTAAGCACTGAAAACTGCAAACTAATGAGATGGCCGCGCTCCGTACCTCCGCTCGCCATGACAGGCGCAAGGGGATACTTGAAACCTGAAACTAAAGAGAAAAAACCTCATCGCCCAGGTACAGCGCAGGGTGGCCGTTGTGGTAGCCACTACGCCAGTTTGTAGCGGTAATATTGGTTTTTAGCACTGTTGCCTCGCAGGTTTCAAAATGTACAAATAGCAGCGAGCAGCCCTCGCCTCTAGTGGGGGTAAGCTGCTTCAGGTACACGCCGGTGCTGCCCACATGGAGCCAGTCGGCAAAGGTGGCGCGTTCCAGTTGTAGCACTTCGGGGAAACTTTTCAGGAAAATGGTTTCGCTTTCGGTACCGGGCACACCGCCCGCCCATCGGCTGTACAGGCTAAAACCATTACCCTGAAAAAACTGCACCCACTCGTTTAGCGCCGGCAAATGGGCCAGGTCTACTTTTGGTTTTGGGGCGTCTTGTTTCTTTTTAAACCAGGAGAACATTTTACTGCTATTTTAAATTTTGAATGATGAATTTTGAATGTGTTACAAAGTTAAGAAAAGTCAGTTGTCTTACTTTACCCTGTTTAATGAACAATCTACAATATTTCCATCCTGATTATAAAACTCTAAACCTAAAAATTTGGTTATGTCTGTATCTTCAGGTTCTGTAAACAAACGCAAACGGATATACCTGGAAGTCTGAATACCTCCTCCATAAGCATATTCCAAAATATCTTTTGGGTGTTTTACATTCCAGGAATAAAAATCAGGATCCAGTTCCATAATCCCTTTGCTTGTGTAGGTATTGCCCAAATAAGTATACGACAACACATAACTTAAATGGCAGGCAGCCGTTTTTATAATTTGTAATGACGCCGTGTACCCATTATATCCTCCTGTGTAATTATAAACATTATTCGGCACAAAATCAGCCGGAGGCTGTATTACAGTGCCGTCTTCTAAGGTGGCTGTACCGCGTTGTTCCAACTCGTTATTATAATAACCCCATCGGGTTCGGGTAGTATCTATATCCAGCACCTGGGTAACTTTCATCATATAGTTAAACTCGGCATCCTTCCCATACATTAAACGCGAACCATACCACCTTTGTGCTTTTACTTTTAAGTAAATCCCATTTTTTGAAAAGCAGTGAGCACCTTGTAATTTTAACGCTTCAAAAACCAACCCATCAATCCTTTCTACAGAAATACCGCGAGGCGAAGAAGGCCTGCCATTTACAACATCATAATAAACAGTATTAAAATCAAAGCCATAATACACCTCAAAAATACTGTCTTGTTGTGGCTGGGTGTTTTCGGGCATCATATACCATCTGTTGGAATAATATCTAAAATTAGAGCCTCTTTTTACAACAGACACTGCATTAATCTTTTTCACCTCAATGGTTGTAAACGGCATTCCGCGGCGGTATACTTTATTCTTGGTGTTTGCCGTACCTGTTAGCTTTATAGCTACTTCATTGGGATAATCCATTTTCCTGAACGTTGCAGCAAGCCTTGTGGTATCTGCATTTTTAAAAATTACAATGCGTGCAGGCTGGGTAATCTCTCCATTTACTTCATGAAAGTAATAATCCCCAGCCGCCTTTTCCAGATAGCCCTCGTATGTACCCACGCCCTGCCCCCAACTAACTACAGAAGCGCATATAAATAATAGTGTAAAAAGGTATTTCATGGTGGTTTAGTTTTGTAGTTTCAATTCAAGCATCTCCCATCCCGAATTCTTAAACCCGAGTTTACAATCCGTTCTCAAAACAGGCGGAGGTGAACCGGCTTCTAAATCTATGATAAGCCCAAAGGCTTCTTTTCTATATGTATCGGTATATGTCCCAACTTCATGATAGGTATAATCCGTTTGATAATAGTCTTGAGTGTCTTCATTTTTTTTTGGTTGGGAAGCTTTTAAATAGCTCGAAGAGCTAAACACAAGCGTACCTCTTTGTTCAAATATTTTTTTCCTGCCCCGTAAAAGCTTAAACGTATACCGCAAATCAGACACCGATTTTTTAGTGAGTAACATCTCAAAAGTGCAATGCCCTAAACTATCGTTTGCAGTTCCGGTATAACGATAAGTCTTATTAACAACAAAATCGTTTGGCGGAAAAAGTGTATCGCCATGTATAGGATAGCCTTTAATAAGTTGGGGTAGTAAAAAACTGTCATAAGTAGTTTCGGTATCTACAGCAAGCACCTGTTCTACCTTTAGTTCAGAAGTACATCCGCCAAAATGCCCGTAGCCATACATGCCGCCATAATACAATCTGCCCTTAACCTTTATAAGAGCATCTTTTTTGTCGTATTTATACTTGTGCGTAAACAACTGTATAATAGAATCGCGCTGTTTACGATCCTGAAAAGTGATCCAGCTAATTCCAAAACCTCCGGCATCATCAATATGCTTTTCTAAGAACGATTGCCCCTCATAATAGTTAAAATAAAACCCTTCAAACACGTCTTCTATATAAGGCGTAATAATTCTTTCCTTGTTTATATGATAAAAATCCAGAAACTCCTGTGCCGAGACTTCCTTTATACCTGTAATGATTATTTGATTATAGGGCAAACCAATATAGGAAACCTTCTCATTAATTTTTACACCTGTTACCACAGCCTTTTTTACATCAGAACGCACGTATTGATAATAAGCTATACTATCAACTTTTGTTTTATCTACATCTTTAAAAATCACCTTCCGTGAGGGCAAAAGACTGTCGTTTCGCACCTCAAAGAAAAAGTACGCACCATCGACTTCCTGCTTAAAAAAGCCTTCATAAGTTCCCACACCCTGCCCCCATGTAATTACAGAAGCACATGTAAATAGTAGTGTAAAGAGGTGTTTCATAATTTCGGCTTTAAAGAAAGAATCAAACTGTCGTCATTGTCGTTACCCAGGCTTATTTCAGGAGGATTACCGGCACCGTTACCCGCTTTGGGCTGAACGGTTAACCTTATGCTTTCTCCAAACATTGCATCTTTCCCCGATGTATAACTGTATGGTGCATATCCCGGATAAAAAACGCTGAGCAGATAGCTTTCGGCATCTATAAGCAGCTCTGTGCTATAGCGTATGTTCGTCCTTTTATTCTTTTGCCTGTAGGTAAACCTTAGCATAACCGGCGAAACTTTCTTTATGGTTACCTCAATACCGCTATCCTCCCCGGAAATATAGGTGTATTCTTTGCCCAACACAAAATCCTGCGGAGGGTATAGTATATCGTTACCTGCGCTGTACCCCTTTTCCAGCATGGTAGCAAGCCGCATATTTGCAGTATTATAAATGTTTTTCTGTAAAATTTCTTCTATAGCAATGCTGTTACCCCCCAGGCTAAAAAAGCCATACCCTTCGGTATCGGCATAGCTATAGGTTGCCCTTACTTTTACATACATCCCTTTTTCTAAGGCATCAAATACCCCGCTTTGGTTAAAGGTGTCGTTAATCATTTCTGTTTTCGGTTCGGCAGCCACATTAAGGCTATACACCTTATCGCCTTTTAATATGGTAAACCGGTATTTTTCTTTATGATTTACCTCATCTGTAAACCGGTACAAGTACCCCTCAAAAACACTATCTTTTTCTGCCGTTGTAATTATTTCTGAATTTGGCGGCCTCACCCAGTCGCCATCCCTGTAAGGATAATTCACCGTCATGTCAGAAACAGTAACAGCACCTTTGTCTACCGAAAACACACTTAACGAAACCCACACCACAGGCTTATAATGCCGCCCTAAAAAGAACCTTGGGTAACTCGCCTTTTCGGCCATCTTTAAGGCTTCACCTTTAAAATAAATACGGATAGAGGGCTGAATAGTGTTTGCTTCAAACGGGTAGTAATAATACACATCCGCCTCCCTTTTCTCTATTATTCCCTGAACAGAAAATGCACCCTGTCCCCATGTAAGCACAGAAGCGCATATAAATAATAGTGTAAAAAGGTATTTCATAAGCGGGTTGGTTTACCGTGGTACTAATATAACGCAAATTACACTTTTGTTATTTCAGAATTCAGATTGTAGATTTCAGATTTAGCTTCACTCCAATATACAAAACCGAGTGAAGCTCCCAACAACTAACAACCAACAACCAACAACTAAAACCACTGAACAATCCCCTTCAGTACTCCACCCCTAAAACCGCCGTAACTTTGCAGTGTAGAAATTCAGTACTGAAGAAGTATTAAGTATCAAGAATTAAGTAGTAAGAGTTTGTCGGCATGAGTAAGCCAACCTTAAACTTTAAACCTTAAACCAAACCAAAAATGACAGGAAACATCTACATCTCCGGCCAGATAGGCACCTTCGACGGTACTACCGGGGTAGCCTTGGCCGATGTGGTAGCCCAAGTAAAAAAGCAGCCCGCAGCCACCGCCTTTAATGTGCACATAAACAGCGAAGGCGGACTGGTAGACGTAGGGTTCGACATTTACAACTACCTGCGTGCCCTGCGCAAGCCCCTTACCACCATAGGCAGCGGCATAGTAGCCAGCATCGCCACGGTGATATTCATGGCCGGGAGCCGCCGCCAGTTGCGCGAAAACACCCCGTTTATGATTCACCTGCCCTGGGGTGGCAGCATGGGCACCGCCGATGAGCTGGAACAGTTTGCAGCCCAGCTGCGGCAGGTAGAACAAAAAATGGTAGGCTTTTATACCAAGGCCCTCAGTGTGCAAAAGGAAGCCATACTGCCACTGCTGAAAAACGAAACCTGGCTTACCCCGGCCCAACTCATCGCGCTGGGATTTACCACCACCACACAGCCCATAAAAGCTGTTGCAAAAGCATATTTGAACACTAACAAACCCATGAGAGGACAGTTTACCGACAAGGACAGGCACTGGATGGAAAGCCTGTTTACCAAAGTGCTGGGCAGGTTTAACCAGCCGGCTATTTTTAACAAACTGGTGCAGGATGCTACCGGTGCCGAAATTGACTTTACCGACCTGGCCGATGCCGATGTGGTAGAAATAGGCGCCACCGCTACCGTAGACGGACAGCCTGCCGAAGGCGAATACCTGTTGCCGGACGGTACTACCTACGTGTTTACCGCAGGCGAACTTACCGACATTGTAGAGCCCGACCCTGCCGCTGCTCCTGCCGAAACCGCCGCTGCACTGCGTGCGCAGAACAAAGTCCTGAAACGCCAGCTGGCACAGGTAAAAAATGAAGTACTGGCACTAAAAAGGCAGGTGGGCAGCCGCTACAGCCTGGACGGGCAAAAGGCAGCCGTGCGCAAACCGGCACAGGCCGACCGCCTTAACGGTATGAAACAATATTTGCAACAAAAAACAAGGAAGTAATGCCGCTTATTAATGCAGATGCCCTGGTGCTTAACCCCCGCGAAGCCGAAACGGTAAGCGAAGTAATTTTTGAAAGGGTGTTTAACGACAGCGACCTTGCCGAATACCACGAGGTAGAAACCGGTATCGATGTAAAAACGCAGATAGCCTTTGCTACAAGGCTGGGACTGCTGGGCAAGGAAACACAGGGCTGTACCCCAAATGAAGCCGACGGCTTTTCGCTTACGCAAAAGTACTGGGAGCCCGTACTGGAGGACTTCCGCCTGAAACACTGCCAAACCGATATGCCTGCCCTGCTGAAACTATTCCGCAAATCGCAGCGCATTAACCCTGATTTCTTTGATCTTGTAGGCAGTCAGGAGTTGGGCGTTATCATTGCCGCGGTAGAATCGGCACTGGTAGAAAACATCCACCGTAAGGTATGGTTTAACGATAAAACAGCAGCCACCGTAGCAAACAGCGGCGTGTTTACAAACGGCACCGACCTGGGGTATTTCAACTCATTTGATGGCCTGTTTAAGCAAATCTTCGCCGAGGTTCCTACCTCAGCCGCTAACTATGTAGCCATAGCCAAAAATGCAGGCACTACCTACGCCGCACAGGTGCTGGACGAAGATGCCGCATTGGGCATCTTCGAGAAAATGGTAACCAAAGCGGACGAAAGGCTGGTTTCGGCAGACGATGTGTTTATATTGGCAAGCCGCTCATTAGCCGATAACTACCGCGCCAGCCTGCGCAACAAAAACCTGGGTTCGGGCTTCCTGGAAGTGGTAGAAGAAGGCAGGCAAAAACTGTACTTTGACGGCATAGAGGTAAAAGTGCGCTACGACTGGGACCGCTACATAAAAGACTACCAAAACAACGGTACCAAATACCACCTGCCACACCGCGCCGTGCTTACCACAAAAAGCAACATCCCGGTGGGTACCCTTAGCGAGGAAGACCTTACCAAGCTGGATGTGTTTTACGACAAAACCCTGCGCACCAATATTATGGACGCAGCCTACAGCATAGACGCCAAGCACCTGGAACCGTATATGACAGTGGCAGCGTATTAATTTGTTTCAGGTTTAAAGTTTAAAAGTTTCAGGTTAGCTTCACTCGTACCTGCTGTCAGTAACTGAAGGCTGGGATTATAAAACATCCGAGTGAGCATTCCCCTCCCTCGGAGGGGTGCCCGCAGGGCGGGGTGGTTAATGAACCTCTCGCCAGTCCTATCCGAAGGAAAGGAAACAACTTCACTCGTGTGTATCACCATAAACTGAAAACTGTGACTGCGACTGGAAACTAATCTCTCCATACGAGTGAAGCTCCCATCAACCAACAACTACCAACCAACAACCATCAACTAACAACCATCAACCAACCCCCAAGACTTCTTTTCAAATCAAAAAACAACCATGTCTGATTGTACAGGAAACCTAACCGCTGATATCCTTTTCGATTGTATTAATGCCCCTGTGGGCGGTATAGAGCAAAACGTGCTTATTGTAAAAAAAGATGATGTTAAAGTATCTACCATAACCGTAGACCCAGATAACGACCTTGTGGTTACCGGCCTGGAGCTGAATACCGGCGCGCTGGCATATAAGCTTACCGGTGTAAAGCAGAGTAACAGCAAAGCCTGGGAACTGGTGAAAAAGGAAAATGCCCCCGATAAGTTTAAGCACACCTTTAGCGGGGTGATTTTTAACCCGAGCGCCGAAAACAAAATGCAGGCAGCTGCGCTGGCTAAAGGTGCCAAATATGTAATCATCATAGAGCAGGTGTGGAAAGGTGCCGGCAGTAAAGATGCCTTCGAGATACTGGGGCTTTCATCGGGCCTTGAAATAAGCACCATGACAAACAGCAGCAAGGAAAACGACAACATGATTATGTTTGAGCTTGCAAGCGCCGATGGTTTTGAAGAGGCCACCATGCCGAAAAACTTCCTGGACGGTACTTATGCCGCCACTAAGGCCTTGTTTGACAACAAACTTGTACCGGTAGTATAATCGCTTTATGGATTTTACCAGTATGGATATCGCAGCCCTTACCCGTAGTGTTACGGGCGAGGGCCGGCGGTACCTTGAGCTGTTCCTCAGGGAGTATACCGCCCTTTTCCCGGGGCCTGTAAACCCGGGGTGCCCCCGCTGCCTGCAAGAATATTTGAATCGTTATAAAAATCATTTTAAACGCATGAGTACCACAAACACCTGCCAATACAGGCTGCACGAACGTTACGAAAATATCCCATTACAATTTGGCTCGCCCATCTTGGTAAACAACGACAACATAACCGATGAGTATGCCAAAATTCTGATAAACCAACCTAATGGTATCCGTTACTTTTCCCAAGTACCGGATGTTAAACCCACTCCTTTAGAAGACGTAGATATCCCGGCAGCTAACGATGAAACAACCGCTGAGGAGGTTGAAACAGAACTTGAAAATAATACCCAGCAGTAATGAAGGCGCTCTTTGTAGACATCTGGAAACGTTTAACTCCCTGGAGCAAAAGCGCCGATGTATATGCTAATGACGTGGACAACGCCTACCCTGAACGTATGGACCGGCTGATAAACAACAGCGTTACGGCTAAAAGTGCGGCAGCCATTATGGTACAGTACCTCATCGGCAAAGGATATGGCCCGGAAAATGACTGTATTGTCGTCAACAAACAGAAGAACCTCCGACTGATAGATTTTGCCGATGATGTGGCTGACGACCTGGTAAAGCAGCGTGGTGTGTTTATACACATCAATTACAACGCCCTATACCAGATAGCCGATGTAAGTGTACTACCCTACGAATGGTGCCGCATGGGTAAAAAAGACAGCACTGATTATTCGGGCAAGGTAGCTGTTTGTAAAGAATGGCTGAAGCCAAAACGCAGCGAAATAGAACTTATAGATGTGTATAACCCACGTAAGGCAGTGATAGATGCACAGGTAGAAGCGGCCGGAGGATGGGATCAGTACAAAGGGCAGGTACTGTTTGTTAATATGGACACTAAGCTCATCTATCCCCTGAGCCGCATTGATGCCGTAGCCGAAGACTGCGACAGCGAAGCACAGGCAGGCATTTACAAAAACAGGCTGCTGCGTCGGGGCTTTTTTGGCAATACGCTGGTGGTTACACGTCCGCTTGTGGGTGGTGGCCTGGAGCCGGGCAGCCATGCCTACCGTGAAGCTGAAGATGAGCGCGAAGCCTTTCAGAAAGCCATAAAAGACAGCCTTGGAGCCGAAAATACCGGTGGTGTGCTGTGCCTGGAAATGGATTTTTCGGGAGAAAAGTTGGAAGATGCCATACTAATAAAGCAGATAGAAAGCAAAATAGACGACGAGCTGTTTAACTATACCGAAACCAGCGTGCGCGAAAATATACTGGTAGCGTTTAACAACCTTCCGTCGGGGCTGGTGAAGACAAACGACAGTGCGCTTTTTGGCAACAGTGGCGAGGCCATCCGTGAAATGAAGCGTACCTATTGGGAAAACACCAGCAAAGACCGCAACCTGCTTACCAGGCTGCTGAACCGCCTGCTGGCACAAATGCCCGATTACAAAAACCTAAAAGTAGAACCCTTAAAACTGATTGAAAATGCAGCTCCTGATATCCCGCAGTGATTTGGCCCAATACAAACAGATGGCCAAGACCACCTTTGATGACAAGCTGAATGAACAGATACGAGATGCCCAGCTGCTGGACCTTCAGCCCATTATTGGCGAAAGCCTGTTTAACAGCATACTTGCCGCACCCGAAACTCATACCGAACTATTAGAAGGCGGCGTATATGAGCATGACGGAATTAGTTACCAGAATTACGGGCTTAAGATGGTGCTGGCCTACTTTGCTTATGCACGCTATGCCATGTTTGCATCGGTTACCGATACGCCTTTCAGTATGGTAGAAAAACTGAACGACAGCAGCCGCCCGGCAGAACCATTGGCAAAGAAAACCCTGTACACCATGAACCGCGATGCGGCAATGCAGCTGTGGGGTAATGTAAAAAATTACCTCACCCGAACAGGATATAGCGGTTATAAACCACATGGGAAAAGTGCCCCTGCAGGAGGATTTCGTCTTAAAAAGATTGGCTGATGATTATTATAAATTCTTACAGTAATAAGCGCTTTACGCTAAACGGCGTCCAGTACCTTAAAAACTATGTTAGCCGGGTATCGGGTAACCGCGTGCAGATTTACAACTGCTACGATAATGCCGATGTGCTGGCGGGGTTTGATATTTACGGCAATTATATTGTGAACGGAGAAACCTTCAGTAATGCAGCATTACTCCAGGAGGCGCTACTTGACGTTATATTCAGCCGCGGCACATTGGGTAACGATGTAGGGGAACTGATACAGGACAATAAAAGGCTCGTAAAGGATGTAACAATAGCTACCACTGATACAGAAACACAGATATTAGCCAAGATAAATGCCCTGCCACTTTACCTTGTTGATGAGCAAAGCCTGGTTTCGTACAAGTGTTACGACGAGGGTGAAAGGGTGTTAGTTTATAATACTATTGGGGTAGGTAAGGGTAGTTATGGCCTTGGAGGCACACAACTTACATTGGATAACCTGCTTAAGGTATATGAATATGTACCTTATGTAAACCAGAACAACATCCATAACATTATCACTTACACAGCTAACGGCACGGGTAACACGCCACTTTCTACTTTGGCAGTGGCCAATCTTATAAATAGTAACTTCCCTATAAGCGTACAGGAAACAACCGTACCATGGATAGCCGTAAATATTGTGGGCACCATCCCGGTAATAAAGCACGTGTATTGGTTTAAAGGAGGGAAAGGTTTGTGGGGAGGTCCTTCGGGTTCGGGAGGTACAGAAGTAAATAAAGGTATGCTGCAATTCCTGCTCACCCAAAACGCGGCTCCCGAGGACGTACAGGATGGCGGAAATACATCGGTAATACCACTCGGAACCGTTACTAACGGTGATTACATTACTGCAGCAAATACAACAGAACACGACCTGAGCAACCCTGATTTGTATTACTTCCTGAAATTCAATTATGATGGTGTAGATTATTTGCTCCAGTTTATAGGAAGTGAATATGGATTGTATGGTGGTAGTAATGCGTTACAGTTCACGCAATCCGACTTTGAAGAAATACCTGTGGTTCAGGCACCTGAACCCTACATCCCAAACCTACAGCAGGTAACGACACAGGGAGGAAGCACTGATAAGCCAATTACTACCTCCGATGGCATAAGTGCTACTGAGATACAGCCTACCGGCGGGTTAATGCTTAAAGGAGACGGTTATAAGATAACTCTAATGCTTGATCCAGAGATAGTATATGAAAGCTTTAATCTACTAATCCCTCAATCGCATCTTGATGCTGGCTATGAGTCTCTACTTTTCCAAAGCTCTGTAATATCTACACCAGGCCGACCGGTAATTCGAAGCAAAGTATCCGGATATAATAGTATTGGGGAATTGGAGGTAGGCGATGAAATCAGTCACCGTATTGGCAACCTAATAATTCATAGTGCCATATATAACGGCGGAGATCCTGACTATATAGAAAACTTAAGCATTCTGTTGTCAACTGAAATTTAAACCAAAAAAGAAATGAGAAAACTATTGTATATGATGCTTTTGGTTTATAGCATCACAAACGCTCAAAACGCACCATTTACTACAGCAAATAACTTAAAGATTACCAATCCCGTCGAAGGTAATGCAACCGACAGCGTACTTGTATGGCGTAGTATTGATAAGGCTGTGCGTTTTTTCCCTTTAGGAGGTAAATATGTACCATATAAAGGCGCAACCCGAGACGTAGATTTAGGGAATAAGGGATTGTATGCCAATCGAGGGTATTTTGCAGATAATCACACCCCAGCTACAGGATTTAATAATATATTTAGCGTAGCAGCCTCCAGTGATACCCTTACTGACTCTAAAGGTCTTTACATAGTTAAAGACCAGTATGGGCAACTCCACATTAACAATCGCGGAAAAGGGAATATCGAAACCAACTCGGCATTCGGAATCTATTCACTAGTAAATAATATAACTGGATATGCCAATACAAGTTTTGGATATGCCAGCTTGTATTCTAACACAACCGGGGTTTATAATACAGCCATCGGATTAAATAGCATGATAAGTGGCAATGGTAACTATAATACGGGTATTGGGGCTTTAACTCTCCAAAACGTGACTTCTCAATTTAATACCGCTGTTGGATACCAAGCTTTAACCTCACTTACATCAGGTGCATCAAACACCGCAGTGGGGCTACAAACACTCAGCTCATTAAACACCGGAACCTTCAATACTGCTTTTGGAGGAACTGCTATGTACAGCACCACGACAGGTAGTTATAATACTTGTTTCGGCAGCTTCTGCGGTAGAGATATAACCGAAGGAAACTATAACACATTGATAGGCAGATCCATAGGACGCCCCTTAACTACAGGAAGTTACAATCTTATTGTTTCCAGAGGCACCAATGACACAACGGAATATTCGGGTATTAGTACGGGTAGTTACAACACATTGCTCGGAACTGTTAAATCAATGGCCGCGAATTCAAATAACTGGGTTGTACTAGCCGACGGTACCGGCAGCCGTGCATTCGAAAAAAATGGTAGCACAGGAGCAGTTGACATTAAAGGTACTTCTTTCACCTTTAATTCGGGTGGCCTAAAAGCCGGTATAATGAACATTATTTCAACTGCAACGGTGACCGCCGCAAACATCGGATCCAACGGCTTGCTGTATATTTACGCTGATGCTTCTGCCGGAAATATTACAATCAACTTGCCAACCGCTACTTCCCTCAGCGGATATTCTGTTTGGGTGTATCGTAAAGACAGCACTTCAAATACCGTAACTATTGATGCCAACGGCTCTGAGCTCATTAACCAGTCGCTTACCTATTCCCTTTCCGGACAAAACAGCAATGCTAAATTTACCAGTGACGGTACTCAGATAAGGGTCTTCAACTAACCATTAATATTTCTCTTAAGGATTGATCAAAGATTTATTTTGAAATCACATCATGAAAATGATCAGTCAAAACATAAAACCCATACTGGCTTTACTGCTTGTTGGTGGGTTTATAGCCTACTTGTTTATTACCTCCTACATTCCGCCACAAAACGTAAATGAACAACTACAAACCGCCCTTATAGGGTTTGTAGGTCTTGCCATAGGCTATTACCTTGGCAGCAGTACAGGGCAACAACGCGTTAACGATGCACTACACAGACTCAGCAGCAGAAACGAACCGTAATATGAAACATATTCTCCTGTCTTCATTTACCGGGCTGTTGAAATACTTCGGGCTAGAAGCCCCCTTTATCATTGCGGGGCTTGCCGGAGGTATCACATTCATTTCAAAAAACAGCAGCCTTTCAAAATGGCAGAAATTCCTCTCGGTAGTATCGGGAGGGTTTGCTGCAAACTACCTTACCCCCATAGTAGCGGAGTGGATGGATTTAACAGATAAAGTCCTGTACGGCATTGCCTTCCTGCTGGGATATGGCGGCCTGAAAAGCATTGAATGGATATTTCTAATATTTTCCGGCAACTTAAACCCGACCAAAAATGAAAACCCCTGAATTTGTATCTAAATATCTCCCTTTTGCACGGCAAACCGAGGCTAAAACAGGTATAAGTGCCATAGCTATACTGGCACAGGCCGCACTGGAAAGCGGTTGGGGCGAAGCCGCTCCCGGCAATGCGTTCTTTGGCGTAAAAGACACCGATGGCATTAACGGCAATGAACAGCTGCTTACCACCACAGAATACAGCAGGAGGGCCGACCTGAAATTTCCGCAGGTGATAAGCGTAACCCCCATAGTACGGAACGGCGTGAAAATGTTTCGCTACAAAGTGAAAGATTATTTCAGGAAGTATAATACGCCTGAGGAGTGTTTTACGGACCATGCTAAATTCTTCCTGAAAAACAAACGATATGCCGAAGCCCTGCAGGTAAAACACAACCCTATGCTTTTTATAGATGCCATAGCGGCGGCGGGCTACGCCACAGCACCGAACTATGCTTCTACCCTAAAAGCTGTAGCCAAAACCATAGAAAAACACGTATGAAAATACCAACCCAAAACCTGATTATAGCAGCGCTGGCAATAGCGCTGCTTTTTGCTGTGCAAAAGTGTACTTCGGTGCAGCAAAACAGCCGGGCAAACACCCTGGCTTTAACCGACAGCATTCAGTATTTTACAAATGCATTGGGCACGCAAACGGCATCCGTCCGTACATTGCAAACCAATAAAAATCAACTTGAAGAACTGTTACTGGATAAAGACCGGGAACTACAACAGCTCTCTAAAAACTTTTCAAAAGTCCATACAGTAACAAAGTACCAAACCGTAACAGAATACGACACCATTACCATAACTTTTCACGACACAGTACCCTGCATCTTTTCACGGGAAGGTATTGCGCAAAGCAAATGGTATTCATTGCGTTACCGGGCCGACCAAAGAAGCATTGTTATAGACACCCTCACCCTACCCAACATTACTACCCTGATAACCGGCACCAAACGCAACTGGTTTTTAGGCCGCGAAACACTGGTAACCGAAGTAACCAATACAAACCCCTACGTTAAGGTAAACCAACTAAAATCGGCTGAAGTGGTACTGCCCGCCCCGGTACAGAAAAAGTGGTATGTATGGCTGGGCGCGGGACTTGTGGGAGGGTATTTATTAGCCAAATAAATATGGATTCTCCATCAAATTAACGAATGCACAAATCAACAAATCCACTAACTAAACACTTCCCTAAGCACTTCCAGTGATTTCGGCCTGCGGAAACCCTCAAGGTGAAAGGCATAATAGTCCAACAAAATGCGCAGCAGCACCTGGCGTTCCGTTACGTGGAATGCCTTGGCACTGTCGTCCAGCTTCAGGGCCATAAGGCGGCGCAGCAGGGCCGTATCATGGTCGGTAAGGCAGGTAAGGCCGTGGTAGGGCATAAACACTCCCTCTGTCATTTCAAAGTACGGGTGGTTATCGTTTCCGTTAGGGTAAAAGCCCAAAAACTTAGTAAGTTCCATAAGCAGCACCAGGTGGAAGTTGGCCGTACCCTCATGGCTGTCCAGCCACAGCAGGGCGGTTTCCAGAAAGGCATACAGGCTTTCGTTCTGTTCCTCCTCCTTTATGCAGTGGTGCAGCATTTCGCTAACAAACAGCGCTATGGTGGTTTTTACAATATCGGTGTTCAGGGTGTGGTACGGGTGCGCCAGGCGTACTTCCTTAAAGTACTCCAGTGTACCCTTGTCTTTATGCGAAGCCTCTATTTCCAGCAGGTTTAGCGGGCGGAAATAAATGTTTTTCTGTGTGCTTTTTTTGGTACCAAAAGCATCGCGCACATAGTAGGTTTTAAGGCCGCTGCTCTGCGTGTAGCATTTTACCACCAGGCTTTTTTCCTGGTAGCGCAGGGCACTAATTACTATGGCACGGGTTTTTATGAGCATTTTAAGAATCTGGTACAAAGGTAAGCCCTATTCCGTTAAGAAATGTTTGATTTCATATTCTTCGATTAGTTTACCCAATATCTCCAGCTCATCACTTTCGGGTGTTCCGGGTACTGCATCAAAAATAACCTCAAGCCTTTGTAATGCCGCATTGTAATCCTCTTCTGTCTTTATAGGTTTGATGTTCATTTTTTATATTGGGTTGGTAATTTCATGTAAATATATCAAAATTCCCTCTCCCCCATTCCCCCATTTCTCACTACCTTTGGTATCCAAATAAAAATTTTATTATGAAATACCATCAGATACCCAGCAGCCTTTTCATTAAAAACCGTAAAAAGTTTATGGCCGAAATGAAGCCGAAAAGCGTTGCCGTATTCAATTCTAACGATATTTACCCCGTGAGTGCCGACAGCACCCTGCCGTTTGCACAACACCGCGATATTTTTTACCTGAGTGGCGCCGACCAGGAGGAGTCCATCCTTTTACTGTGCCCGGATGCGCCATACGAGCACCTGCGTGAGATACTGTTCCTGCGTGAAACCAACGAGCACATAGCCATTTGGGAAGGCGAAAAACTAACTAAAGAACGCGCTACCGAAGTAAGCGGCATCAAGAACATTGTATGGCTTAAGGACTTTGAAAAGACGCTTTTTGAGGTAATGACCTATACCGATACCATTTATGTTAATACTAACGAGCACTACCGCTCATCAGTAGAAACCGAAACCCGCGAAGCCCGTTTTATTAAGTGGTGGAAAGACAAATACCCTGCACACCAGGTAGCCAAAAGCAACCCGATACTGCAACGCCTGCGTTCTATTAAAGAGCAGGAAGAACTGGACCTGATTCAGCACGCGTGCGATATTACCGAGAAAGGTTTCCGCCGTATCCTGGGCTTTACTAAGCCGGGCGTGTGGGAATACGAACTGGAAGCCGAACTGATACACGAGTTTGTACGCAACCGCAGTAAGGGCTTTGCATATACTCCTATTATTGCCAGCGGCAATAACGCTAATGTGCTGCACTATATAGAAAACAACAAGGAATGTAAGGACGGCGACCTGATACTGTTTGACGTAGCAGCCGAGTACGCTAACTACAGCAGCGACCTTAGCCGTACCATTCCGGTAAACGGACGTTTTACACCACGCCAGCGCCAGGTGTACGATGCCGTACTTCGCGTGAAAAACGAAGCTACAAAACTGCTTACCCCAGGTACCCTGTGGAAACAATACCACATAGAAGTGGGCAAGATTATGACCTCTGAGCTACTTGGCCTTGGGCTTATTGATAAAGCCGATGTACAAAACGAAGACCCGGCATGGCCTGCCTACAAAAAATACTTTATGCACGGCACCAGCCACCACATGGGGCTGGATACACACGACTACGGCCTGCTGCACCTGCCTATGGAAGCCAACATGGTGTTTACCGTAGAACCGGGTATTTATATTCCGCAGGAAGGTTTTGGCATACGCCTGGAAGATAACGTGGTGGTACAGCCAAGCGGCGAACCGTTTAACCTGATGCGTAATATTCCTATTGAAGCAGAAGAGATAGAAACGATAATGAATAGTTAGTTTATTTGTTTAAAGTTTAAAGTTTCAGGTTGCTCACTCTGCCGATTTAGCGTAACACAGTGAAGCTATTCCCTTCTTTCAGATTATCATATGGACACAAATGGCTTTGTGAACTTTTTTTGCTTTCCAAAGGAAAGCCTTCGTGTTCGTATTAAGCATAATTTAGCTCTTTTGTGCCCTTTGTGAAAAACTTTGTGCACCTTGTGGTAAAAAATTCCTCGCAAAGTCGCAAAGATGTGTCCACACGATAGTCCGGAGGAGGGGTGCCCGCCGCAGCTGGCGGGGTGTTATGCCTAACTGTTTAAAGTTGCTTACTCAGCCGAAAACGAACAAACATATCCACAGATAAACAAATTAACCTAAAACAAACAATCCGGCCTTAAAGCCGGATTGTTTGTTTTACAGCAGCACCAAATTTTCGTCGGGGCTGGTGGTATACAGTATCCTTTCCGAAACTATTTTTATAATATCGGTAAGCTTTGCTACTTCAGATGGTTTTACGGCATAGCCCACCGCGCCCAGTTTCCGGGCTTGCTCTATATCCTCCGGGTCAGAGCTGGTGGAAAACATTATAACCGGTATATCGCGCAGGTATTCACGCTTTCTTAAATAGCGCAACAGGAAAAAACCATCTTTTACAGGCATGTTTACGTCCATAAAAATCAGGTCGGGTTTCATTATATGGTCGCACTCCAAAAAAGCAAGCGAAGCATCGGCCGAATTAAAGTCGTTAAATATAATATTTGGGTAAACACTGTGCACAATATCCCTGAAAACCATGCGGTCATCTTCATCGTCATCTACCAATATCACACTCTTGAAATTCGACATTCTTCAAATAATAATACACAAAATTAATAAATAATTAAGAATTGATTTCAGAATGAAGCGTTATATCAAAATTTTGAATAGTTCTAAATAAAGCAAAAGCTTTTAACCCTAAGCCGGGTCTGTGCTAAAATTTATCTGACTATCTTTGCCGCTTATAAAACGAAAGGATATACATGTCGCGCGACGAACAACTGAAAGAACGCTGGGATCAGCTTGTAAAAATATTGAGTGACCGTTTTGCCGATGGCGAAATGCTGGACCTCGACTCTATTATTTACCTTATAGGTGTACAGGAACTGGGTAAGTTCCATAAAAAGTTTAAAAAAGACGAAAAGGTAAACCTGATGCATATAGCCATATGCCGCCTTCTGGAACCCTTTGGCTATTATGAGTTCGACTTTTTTGATGCCGATGGCTGGCCACACTACACCGTAAAAGAACAGCTGCCACCGCTAAAAGCCGGAGAGCAAAGCGTACTGATGAAAACCGCTATTGTAGATTATTTTTTAGAGCGTGGGCTTATACAATAAAAATACCCTGGGGCTTACACCTCAGGGTATTCTGTTTATAAATAATACTGCTGTGAAATTATAAGTTTGCAGATTGTACTGTAGTTACCGTACCCGTTACAGTAAAGGTTGCTTGCAGCACACCACCTATATAGCTGATAAAATCGTACCAGCCATCGGTAATATCACCGGTTACCGTACCGCCTGTGTAAAGCTGATAGCTGCCGTTATCGGCCACCGCAGCTGTACTTACCAGTATTTTCTTAAAGCTGTGGGCCGGCTTAAAGGTAAACAGGTTTGCGCCCGTGGTGCTTTGCAGGTGTACTACGGTTTCTGCATCCTGGGTACTCTCAAAATCAAGTAGTACGGCATTTTGCCCCGATGTTTCACTTGGTGCATCAATGGTACCGTTACCGCTTACCGCAACCACAACACCATTGTTTATATTAAAGTTACCCGTAAAGTTTACAGCAGCGCTGCTGCCCGCAGTAGGGCCGTCTATTACCAGTGTACCACCATCTACAACAATGTTACCCTGTGCATCAAGTCCGTTTTGGGCGGCATTTACATACAGGTAGCCGCCTTTAAGGTAAATTTCGGTATTGGCCGATGTATTTGCTCCATCAGCATCTATACCATCTGCTGATGCGGTAATCCTTACGGTACCGGCTGCTATATTTACAGCTCCGGCCTCAAAACCATCCTGGCTTTGTGCTATGTTTATGGTACCGCCTGTTATGTTAATATCGGTATCGGCACTAAAGCCATCACCCTGCGCATTAACGGTAAAATCGCCACTTGGCACCGTAATATTAAAATCAGTACTTACTGCCACGTCATCGGCATTTAGTATAAAGGTGCTTTCCTTAAGCACTACCCCGCCTTCGCTGCGTATGGCAGCAGCATCGTTACCATTTACCGTAAGCGTACCTGTACCAAAAATGCTCAGCTTGGTACGGCTGTATATGGCACCATTTTGGCTGTTGCCGCTGGCGTCGGTAATGGTATTTGTAGTACCCTGCTGCACGCGGATAATTACCTTATCGGCATTTTCTATATCTATAGCTGCATTAGTACTACTGGTAATACTTACACCGTCAAACACCAGTTTTACCACAGCATTTTCATCGGCATCCACCACCAGTTGGCCATCGGCCAGGGTACCACTTACATGGTACACGCCCGATTGTGTAATGGTTACCTTACTACCCTCGGTAGTTACCGATTCGTCATCAGACGTAGCCGACGATCCTGCAAGATTAACCTGCTTGGCGGTAGCACTGTAGTCGTAATCAGTAGCCGCCTCAGTATTAGCCGCCGCGGTTACCTGTCCAGGCTCGTTGTTTACACTTTCCGATTCGTCGTCGCTGCACGATGCAAGGCTAAGCACTGCTGCCATGGCAGCCATATGCAAAAAGGGTATTTTTTTCATAGCTCAAATGTTTTTAAATGATTTCTGAAACAAAATAAGCCGGGCAATGCGTTAATAGACGGTTAATGGAGGGTTAAAAACAAACCCCGCAATATTAACATTAAGGCTTTTTTAATAGTTGCTGAAAGGTAATATTTACACCTTTAAATGTTTTTTAAGAAAATAATACCTACTAATGGGGTAGCGCAGCAATTTTAAAATACCTAAATTTGCAGACTTTTGACCGTGAAAGATGATAGACAAGATTAAAGACTACATAGCCGAAGCCGAGGCATTTAAGGCACACACCAAAGAAGAACTTGAGGCATTCAGGATTAAATTTTTAGGTAGCAAAGGATTACTTAAAGACTTTTTTGCCGAGTTTAAAAACGTAGCCGCCGACCAGAAAAAAGAATTCGGACAGGTAATAAACCAACTGAAAAAGACTGCCGAAGGAAAGGTAGCCGACCTTCAGGAGGTTTTTGAAAGCAAAGAAGAAGCTAAAGGCATTTACGGCGACCTTACCCGTCCGGGTGAGCCGTTTGGCGTAGGTAGCCGTCACCCCATATCTATTGTAAGGAACCAGGTAATAGACATTTTCAGCAACATCGGGTTTAACGTAAGCGAGGGTCCGGAAATTGAAGACGACTGGCACAACTTTACCGCGCTAAACCTGCCCGAGTACCACCCGGCACGCGACATGCAGGATACCTTCTTCATACAAACAAATCCTGATGTGCTGCTGCGTACGCACACCTCATCGGTACAGGTGCGTTATATGGAAGACAATAAGCCGCCCATACGTACCATATCTCCGGGTAGGGTGTTTCGTAATGAGGCCATATCATCGCGTTCGCACTGTATCTTCCACCAGATAGAAGGGCTTTATATAGACAAAGACGTATCGTTTGCCGACCTGAAGCAGACGCTGCTATACTTTACCAAAGAAATGTTCGGCAAGAGCAAGATACGCCTGCGCCCAAGCTATTTCCCGTTCACAGAGCCAAGCGCCGAGGTAGATATTTACTGGGGGCTTAAAACCGAGACTGATTACCGTATAACAAAAGGTACCGGCTGGCTGGAAATTATGGGCTGCGGTATGGTAGACCCTAATGTTCTTAAGAACTGCAACATAGACCCCGCCAAATACAACGGCTTTGCCTTTGGTATGGGTATAGAGCGTATGGCCATGCTGCTGTACCAAATAAGCGACATACGTATGTTTTATGAAAACGACGTACGCTTCCTGGAGCAGTTTAAATCGACTATTTAATACATTTAACAAAATAGCAAAGGGCTGCCCGATACCGGGCAGCCCTTTTTGTTTATACCTGTAGGCTGTTAGTTTTTAATCAGCTTCTGGGTTTGTATTTCACCTTTATTGGTAGTAATGCTTACCATATAATAGCCCTGTGCATACGAACTGATGTCCAGATCGGTGTTGTTAGGGATATCGCTATAGTTGCGGTTGTACATTACCTTACCATCTAGCGATGTAACCAGTACTGCTTTTATACCATCGGTAGCCGATAGGTTCACGCGGCTGTTAGCAGGGTTAGGATACAGGGTGAAGGTACCTTTTACAGACATTGTTTGTTCCTGAGTACTTTCATCTTTCTCTTTACCTATAGCAACAGGCCTGCCTGTAAAACAATCAGCAATTTTTGCTTCAAAATAAGCCCCTGATTTTATTACAGTATTAGAACCTAAAATTATTAAATTATTCGCATTAAATTTAATATTAGAACCGCTGTTAACTGTGTAATTTGTGTTTGCCTGAATTACATCACTTGATTTATATAGTCTCGAAATTGCTGTTTCAGTAGTTGTAAGAGTTATAGAACCTGCACATTGTTGTGTTATATTATCAACAAGCCGCGGTAGGGCCGAAGCAGCATTACCATTAAGTGACAAATAGTTAACTATAACAGATGAAGTGCTGTAAGAGTCAGGGCTGTCAATCTTGTGTAAATATTTATCCTTGTTAGCTGTAGAAGCTATTCCCGTAAGCAACAGATTACCATATTTGTCCTTTTGAATGTTTAAAAATTCTGAAGAACTTGTCGTAGGACTGCCGTAAGTATATAACGCCCTATGTGAGCCATTACTTAAATCTAACACGCGAATTTCTCCATTTGTTACTCCTGTAAACGAAGGATTTGCAAGCTTTACAACAGTAAGGTATACTTTTTGATAATCATTGGAAAATTCAAAACTTTTTGACATTCCTCCATTAACATTATATCCCAGAGGGATATTTGAAGGACTACTACATACACCTGTAGCAGTATTAAATGTAAGGCTGTGAAAAATATTATAAAAATATAATATGTCAATATCTGAACCATTATATTGACAATATTCTAAACTATAGAGTTTATAAACCGAGCTATTACTATAACTGGGGACAATTCTGAAACTGCACGATTCAATACCAATATGAGGACTGCCACCAAGTCCATAACTATTACTATAATTATAGATAGTGCCCGCCGAAAATGTTGATACAATCGGAGTGGCGCTAAGTCCATTTGCATCCACTTTATAGCTATAGATAGCATTTTCATCTTGAACAACAATCCATGAACCTTCCCCAGAGGGTATTTTAACAGCAGCTATGGGCGCATAATTAATTTTATGTTGTAAAAAACCACCACTAGAATCCTTAAGATAAGACGTATATTTTGTTTCATCCGTATCCGGCATATAATCTCCTAGAGAGGGATTTAAAACGGCCAAATCTCCTAGAGAGTTATTAGTAAAATCAACCAAGCAATAGATATAATAGCCAAAAGAATAATCGTCTACAGAGATGTAAACAAACTTTCTATTTGCAACTACATAGTACTGATTAGTATTGGCAGGGTTTTGTACAATAATAACTTCATCAACGGCACCAGAACCATAATCTGAAATTTGACCATGCGTCATAATCTGATGATTTTTATTCCAAATAGTTATCCCATCTGTGTAAAAAAGCAGATTACCATTACCATCGCTAACGGAAGCTTTTCCATAATTGTTCCCTGTAATGCTACTCACCGTTGAAGCACTTCCCGGATTAGTACTGAAATTTACATCAGATTTACCCAGCTGCCAATGATTATTTTGACTTTGACCAAATGCGGCAAGACAATAAAATATCAGCAAGAATATGTAACATATTGTTTTCATAGGATTTACAGATTATGTTACTTTTTTTCTGAAATGGCTTTTACTGCTGCCTTAAGCTCTTCTATTTCTTTCTGCTGTTGCTCCAGTTGTTTTTGCTGTGCCTCAATTTTCTTATCCTGCGCTATTGCATACAGGGTAAGTTCTTCTATTTTTTCCTGTTGAATTTTTGCCATTGCGCCTACTTCTATACCATCGGCTTCTACAACTTCGGCAGAAGGTACATTTGGCAGGTGGCCGTTTTGAGCAATATATTGTTCAACTTCAGAAAGCGGACGCAGCTTATAATCGTTATCAAACACATAGTCAGCCCAAGTTGTGGCTACGCGTACTTCCTGTGCAAGGATACCCCCCTGAACAAAAAGCTTGTAATTAGTAAGTGTAGCACCTCCCGCTGTTGTAGGGAAACCATCAGAAGTACTCAGTGGCGCATAGCCACCTATACCTACTTTGTTACCGCTAAAATCACCATAAATTAGAGGACTTGTAGTTCCTGAGTTAGCGATATAAAGCTTATTACTTACACTGGTTACATTTGACCCCGATGCCGACCCAATAAATACGTTTCCTCCGCCGGTACAATTGACACCTGACACAAACCCCAGATATACATTGCCACCGCCACTTACGTTTGCCGAGCCGGCTCCGTGGCCTATAAAGAGGTTAGAGTTTGAAGTACTGACTGTCCCGGAGTTTGATCCTGAACCCGTACCGATGCAGATATTATAATTACCTATGGTATTTGTATAACCGGAGTTGGTTCCTATAAAAACGTTTGATTCGCCTGAAGTGTTCTTTGCCCCCGATGATAAACCAAAGAAACAATTGTTTGAACCTGTGCCCGCCGCAGTTGCAAGAGACCCTGCACCATGTCCCACAATAGTGTTATTATTACCCAAACTGGTCTTTCCTGCCTGATAACCAATATGCACCGTAGATGTAGTCGTAGATAAATAAACACCTGTATCGACTCCGTACCCGGTTTCAGTAGATGTAGCCACTCCTTGCGCATTAACAGCCATAGCTCCGCCAAGCAGCATTACTGCCGCCAATAGTTTTTTTGTTTTCATAAGATTGATTTGTGAATGAATTTATTAGAACAATTTTAATGAAAAAGACCGTACAAAAAACTGTTAAAAAGCCTAAAGAAATGTTAAGTGCGGAAAACCCGTAACCGTAACTATTTAGCCATAAATTAGATATTTTTTTCGTGCCAAAGTTTTAGCAAATCCTGCTATATTTATGTTATGAAAAAAACAACCTCTCTCCTGCTTATGGTTTCATTGGGCATCAGCCTTTTTATGAACCTGAAATCACAGCCCACTGTTAATACCACAGACGAAACAAAAGCTATTAACATATTGCTTGATGACTGGCATGCCGCAGCTGCCAAAGCCGACTATAATGGGTACTTTGATAAAATAGCCGAAGACGGGCACTATATAGGCACCGATGCTACTGAGAACTGGGACAAAAAAGCATTTTCAGCATTCAGTAAGCCGTATTTTGATAAAGGAAAGGCATGGGATTTTAAAGCCCTGGAACGCCATGTATACTTTAGTAAAGACGGAAAAACTGCCTGGTTTGACGAGCTGCTGGATACCTGGATGAAAGCCTGCCGTGGTAGTGGCGTACTGGAAAAACAAGGCAAAGAATGGAAGATAAAACACTATGTACTGAGCATGACCATACCAAACGAAACCAGCAAAGAGGTAATTCCGCTAAAGGCAAAATACGAGGATAGTCTCATAGAAAAAATGAAGAAAAAATAAGTTCGTAGTTCATAGTTTGTAGTTGAGTAAGGAACTATAAACCATGAACCATAAACAAAATAACCGCGTTAGCTAAACCATGTTTTCAGCACCGGGAAAATAAAGTTGCTTACGCTAAGCACCGGGTAAAAAAACAATGAATCTTGCAGGGTTTGTTCGCTTGCAAAAATGTGCGTACTGTTTATCTTCAGGAAGAAATTTAGCGTTACGCTTACAATAAGGCACACCTTAATACCGCCAAAGAGTCCGCCCAGTAAGCGGTTTACCCAGCCCAGCCCTCCGGCTTCGGCCAGTTTTGTAAATACCTTGGCCAGCATATATACGCCTACTACGGCAGCCACAAAAGTAATAAAGAACACCGTTATACCACCGGTACCCGGCTTGTCTCCTGCAAAAAGCCCTGAGAACTTTACGGCTATAAAAAGCCCTACAACCAGTGCCACAAGCGATGCCAGTTCGGCAAAAAGTCCTTTGGCTACTCCTTTTACAATTCCGAAAACCAGCAATGCGGCTATAATGATGTCTAAAAATTTCATACCGCAAAGGTAAGCGGTACGGTTGTATCTGGCAAGGCAGTATTTTTCCTTTATTAAGCTAAATTTTAGGTATCTGTCAGCATCTTATGAAGATATGTAACTATCTTTGGCAAAACTGATGCTTATAATGAGAAAAATTACCCTATTAGCCCTATTATCCGTTTCGGCAGTTTCTTTTGCCCAGCATAATCCGTCTATAGACGATTCGCCTGAGTTTAAGCAACTGGTAGAGTCAGAAATGAAATCGGCCTATAAATCGTCAAACTTTGTAGCCAATGCCAATACCGGCAACTACGACGTGGGGCACCAAACCCTGGAATTTACGGTAGACCCTAACGAATATTACATAACCGGTAAAATTACTACTGATTTTACCGCTAAGCAGTCCATGAGCACCATTACCTTCGACTTGGACGATGCCCTAACCGTTACCAGCGTAAAACAGGGTACCACAAGCCTTAGCTTTACCCAAAACAGCAATAACGAACTGGTAATAACCCTGCCGGCTGTAATGGCGCAGGGACAGCAGGCCACTGTAGAGGTAAACTACAACGGAGAACCCGACGCGAATACCGATGCCATTGTAACCTCATACCACAGCGGATCGCCTATATTATGGACGGTTAGCGAGCCGTATGGCGCTAAGGACTGGTGGCCGTGCAAACAGGACCTTAACGACAAGATAAACGGTATAGACGTATACATTACGGCACCGTCTCAATACACAGCTGTAAGTAACGGCGTTGAGATTTCGCAAACCTTATCGGGCAGTAATAAAACCACGCACTTTCAGCACAACTACCTTATACCGGCTTACCTCGTAGCCATAGCGGTAACAAACTACAGTGTGTATACCCAAACGTATAACGGCACCCTGGGCAGTTTCCCGGTGGTAAACTACCTGTACCCCGAAACGCAGTCTACAAATCAGCCAATGCTTGCCCAAACGCTAAACATAATGCAGTTTTACGAGGATACTTTTGAGCAGTTTCCTTTCCATACCGAAAAGTATGGCCATGCACAGTGGGGTGTAAATGGCGGTATGGAACACACTACCGTATCGTTTATGGGTAGCTTTGGGCGCGAGCTTATAGCGCACGAAATGGGCCACCAGTGGTTTGGCGATAAAATAACCTGTGGCTCATGGCAGGACATATGGCTGAACGAAGGTTTTGCCACCTACCTTAGCGGACTTGTAGTAGAGCACCAGGACGGGGCTACATCCTTTACCACATGGCGCCAGCAAAAAGTAAATAACATAACCGCGTACCCTAACGGCGCGGTATACCTTACTGCAAACGATACGCTGGACGAAAACCGCATTTTTAGCAGCAGGCTTAGCTACAACAAAGGGGCTATGGTGCTGAATATGCTGCGCTTTAAGCTGGGAGACACCAACTTTTACCAGGGAATAAAAAACTACCTTGCCGATGCTAACCTGGCGTATGGCTATGCCAAAACACCCGATTTTCAGGCGCATATGGAAACTGCAAGCGGCCTTAACCTTGATGAGTTTTTTAACGACTGGGTATACAACCAGGGCTACCCTACCTATACCGCTACTGTAACTCCGGGTGGTTCAGGAAATGTGTATGTAAAACTTACCCAAACGCAGTCGCACTCCTCTGTAACGTTCTTCGAAATGCCGGTACCTGTAAGGCTTCACGGCACAAGCGGACAGGTATACAATACTGTATTAGACAACACCTACAACAACCAGCAGTTTAATGTAGTGCCGGGCTTTACCGTGCAGAGCATAGAGGTAAACCCCGACTACCAAATTATAACGGGAGTAAACAGTGGTGTACTGGGCACAACAACCATTAACGGCAACTTTAGCGCCAACCTGTACCCTAACCCTGCCGCTACCGAACTCAACCTTAACATACCCGATGGTATAAGCATAACCAAAGCCACCTTCTACAACGCTTTAGGTCAAAAAGTACTGGAAACATCTACCGACACCAAATGGAATGTAGCTCAACTATCGGCCGGGGTACATTTCATCACCCTTGAAACATCTGCGGGTACTGCACGGCTTAAGTTTGTAAAGCAGTAATTATCTGTATCAACTATAAAATAGAACGGCTGCCTTATCGGGCAGCCGTTCTCATATCATAAAACTACGGTTTATTGTATTACAATCTTACGGGTGGTTTTACTCCCGTTTTGTTCGGCGGTTACAAGGTACACCCCCTGCTCTGCCTGTAGCTGTACCGGTATGGTATTTACACCTGTTGTGGTATGGCTTTGCTGGTTGTATATCTGTCGTCCGCGCAGGTCGTACACGGTTATGTTTGCCATGCCTGCCACTGCACCAAACTGCACATTAAAGCTACCCCTATTCGGGTTAGGGTATACGGCAAAGTTAGTCAGCTTCTGCGGTTTTGGCGTACTTAGGTTAATTGGGTTAAGGCCGCACAACACCAGGCTCCATGCGGTTACCGCACCGCCATCGCCGGCATACGTATCTTCTATTTGCAGCGTCCAGGTACCCTGTGCCGATTCGCCATAAAGGGTACTTAATGCCTGTTGTGGCGCTATAATCCCTGATATTGTTGGCGCAGTTTCTGCGCAGCTAAGCGGGCTACCCGAATCCCTGAATGATGCATTAAGGTCGTCCTTATCACCACACTGCCCTGCAAACAATATTATTTCTGTACCGGCCGGGCTTATCAGTGTTGCATTAACATCGCTTATCCAGCTATGGTTCATTTCCATAACCACAGTTATGTCCTGCAGGTTAAACTCACCATCTACCTGCATGGTTGTAGAGGTTGTAGCAGGGTCTCCACCCGAAATTGCAAGCGGCAGGTTTGCCGTTGTATATTCATTACAAGCCAGAATGCCTGTAGAAAATGCCGACTGGGTATAGCTACCCTCGCAGCCTGCATTTTGTCCTTTTACACGCCAGTAGTATTGTGTACCCTCTTGCAGCCCCGACACGGTATAGTTACTTGCCGTGGTGCTTACTTCGGTTATTATATTGGCAAAATCCTCATCGGTAGCCACCTGTAACTGGTAAGACGACGCAATCAGGTCTGTACTCCAGTCCAGTGCAATGGTAGTAGGCAATGTAGTAGTACCATCTTCCGGATATACCGCCATAAGCTGTGCAAAATCAGTACTCAGTATGGTAAGGTGCAGCGTTATGGTCTTGGTTTCGTTACCCGACGTAGCATGCACAACAATGTTATAATCGCCCACCGATGCATTGTTTGTATTGGTAACGTTTACCGTAACCACACCCGGCTCAGTAAGCCCCGTAGGTGAAAAAGTTACTGTAGCGCCCGTAGGCTGCCCGGTAGCAGTAAATATGGTAGTACCGGTAAATCCGTTTAAATATTCCAGGTTAAAGGTATAAGCGGTTTCGCTGCCTTTACATATCTGCTGGGTTTGCGCACCTTCTACGGTAGCCATAAAAGTACTTCCTGAAGGGTTTATGGTAAAGTTAGTATTAGAAATATCGTAGAAGATATTATTGTGCCCACGTACCATAACACGTGCTGCGGTAGTCGTTACATCGGGTACTAATATCGATTCGCTTCCGTCGTTTGGTACGGCTCCTGCCAAAAGTATCGGGTAGGTATAGCCACCATCGGTGCTCAGGTAAATGTCTACAAACGGTGTATTCACACCGTTTTCAGTAGTGCCTGCCACATTCCAGGTAATGGTTTTATTGGTAGCCGCTACCCAGGTTACACCAACATTAGGTGATGTAACGGAAAACGGCCCTGCGGCACCTGCCACATCAATATGCATAAAATCAGTGTGCGATTCGCCACCGTTAATATTATTATCGCGAACGGTAAGTGCAAAATCCAAGGTACGGCTTACAATAGGTATCACTTCCCAGGTAGGGTAAAGATTATTTGCCAATACGTCTTCAATCTGTGGCATCCAGCGATTAGGTGAATCGCTTATGGGCAACGAACGGAAGTTTGGCCCGCCTACAGCATCTGCCATAGGTGGCTGTGTGCTTATTTCAAGGTTCATTTGTTCCCAGTCGTAAGTAAGGGCATCGCCTTCGGCATCAATAGCGCTGCCTTCCAGTATAAAGGCCGTAGCAGCGGGTATTACATAATCAGCCCCGGCATTGGCTACAGGAGGCGTATTGCCTGTAGAAACAAGTGTTACGCAGTTACCCGCATTGTTTATACGATTGCGCATATGGGCTATACTGCTGGCATGAAACTGAGCGTCGCTGTGCCATTGTATTACAGGGTCGCACACCCCGGCATAAGCCGAAATAGTAGTTCCGCCACCCGGCTCATATGAATTATTACTATCACGGTTACCGCCACACTCGGCATTAAAGGTATGGGGCGCACCAAACTGGTGGCCTATTTCGTGGGCTACATAGTCAATGTCAAACGTATCGCCCACCGGTGAACCAAGTCCTGTCATGGCACCTGCCTTAAAATCTGAACAAGGGCCACCGGCAGCAAGCCCGCCGCCTGCCGTACCAAAATTGTGTCCTATATCAAAGTTATCTTCGCCTATGGTAGCGTAGATTATAGCATTGCCCTGATCCAGCACATTGCTGGCACTGTCATTGTTTATTTCGTCGCTGTCTATAAATATTACATCTTCCTCGTTGTCTACAAGCTGCATGGTTACCGAGAGGTCGCGCTCAAACATACCGTTTACGCGGGTCATGGTAACCGTTATGGCAGAAAGAACGCATTCGGTCTTCTCCTCTAAGGTAGCATCCTGCAGGCCGGCTTCCGCAATGTGAAATGCGCTGTACTCTACCGTGGCAAGTATGGCTGTACGGTAGGTGCGCCAGTTGCCCGCATCCATTGGTGCCAGGGCTTCTGCTATTTGTTTTTCTGTAAGCCTGTGGGTACTTGTATCCTGTGTAAGGCACTGAAACGTTTTGGCCGTTTGCAGGCTGTTCTTTTTGTACACCATGTAGTAGTTGCCACTACCCACTTTGGTATACGGGTCTATGTACCAGGTGTTGTTATTACTACCCAGTGCCATAACGTGCAGTCCGTAAAGCGTGGTACTAAAACGTACCGTGGTAGACGGATGCTCTATACCCTGGGCTACATAGGTTTGTATGCCCGGATGTTTTGCTGCCAATACCGGCGAAAGCACCGGGGCATTGTACACCCTGAAATGCTGTAGTTGCCCATCGGCATCGGGTAGGGTAATAATAACCTGCGATGTTTGTCCGCTTTGTCGCAGGGGTGCCTGTTGCAGCTGGATTTTTAATGTGGTAACATCCAGCTGGTACAGTAAAAATTCGCGGGGGTTAGAATCCCGATCGGCTATGGCAGCCTGTGGTATGTTCGCCTTTTGGGCGGGCTGCCATGGTTGCTGGGCATAGGCTGTGGTAATAGCCAGCGCAGCAGCAATAGAAAGTAGTGCTTTCTTCATGTTGTGGGTTGTTAGGGAGTTTCTTATGTGCCGCAAGTAAGTGCTTTTTTTGCTGATACACAATCCCAACCACCTCATTATTAAACATAAAGATACGATTTAAGAAATATTCAAACAATATCACATCAAAATACATAAATTGCATTAACAACACCGTACTGCGGCTTTTAATTATCTTTGCCGCATGGTATACAAGCTGCTCACTATTTTTGTGATGATATTTTTCCTTACGCTGATGCTTTCTATTACGCAAAGCCGTAAGCGCCTGTGGGCAAAAGACAATACCGTATACCGCCGCACGGTTACCATAAGGGCTTTGCTGCTGCTTGCGGTTATTGTGATATTTTTATTCTTTTCGCTTTTCAGGTAGCTACCCTGCCAATTCTTTCAGGCTATTGTACAGAAATATCTTTTGCAACTTAGCAGCTTTGCGGGAGATTTTTACCACAAAATCACCACCACCACATTAGCGTGGACACAAAGGCTTCCCTACGGAAAGCTAAGAGGTACACAGGCAAGCATCTTTGAGATTCCTCAACTACGCAATGCTGCATTCGGAATGGAATGGAATAGTGCTCTTAAAGCTCCACTTCCTCCTCTTCCAGTTCGGGGAAAACAAAGTCGTTTTCAGAAAAGTCGATGATTTCTCCTTTGGGTACGTATTTCAATACTTCGTCCATTGCTTTTTTCATGCTGAACTCGGTATTAAAATTACGGCTGGTGGCCAACACAAATCCTCCGGAAGAAATACGGAAAAAAAGCTTACCAGACGGCCTGCGATTCTTGGTATAAGTAAGCCGGGCTATGTTTTCGCGCATGCCCACAATCATCATTTCGCAATCCTGCTTGCGTTTACAGCTTATGCTTGTAAAAATGGTTTTTGCCCTGCGGGTATCAAAACTAAACTTATACTGTCCGTTATCGCGCTTGCTTATTACAAATACTCCCATAAGGCGGCCTGTGCTTTCTTTGTGTTGTTTATTATTACTACTCTTTTCTGTAAGGGGGCGCAAAGCTACTTTAAAATATGCTTGCAACGCAGGTTTGAAATTTAGAAAATTTTTCTAAAGCCCACCCTTAATAAAATGCAAAATGTGTGGAATTTTTCTACAAACACTGTGGAACTGAGGTTAATACACAGAAACCTAAAAACAAACAAATCATTGAAAGACAACAACTTAACCATAAAGGCACGATTGTTTCATATTACTTAAGCGTAAATGATTTGATAACAAATAAAATTGAAACAATCATGAAAAAGTTAATTTTAGGCGCAACACTTATGCTGGCTTTTGCCGGCACCGCCATAGCACAAACCGATAACAAAGTACAACCTGCAACTCCGGCTACACCACAGCCCGCAGTAACAACACCGGCTACGCCAACGGCTCCGTCTACAGACCCTGCCACTGCTACCCCGGCTACAAACACTGCAATGACAGCCACACCGGCACAGGCAGCACCACAGCAGCCTGCCCCTACGGTAGAAAATGGTAAGGAGTTTACTAAAGTAAGCCAAAGCCAGATTTCTCAGGCTGTGCTGAAAAAAGCGGTAGCCAAATATAAAGACTACGCACTGGTAGAAGCACTGGCTGCTACAGACGGTAGCGAATTTAAGCTGGTACTTACCAAAGACGGTAAAGACGTAGCTGCATACTATAAATCAAACGGTGAATTTATTAAAGAAGAAACCGTATAATATACTCATGTTTAACTGAGGAAGTGCCAATTGTATAATAGTGGACGTGCCGGAAACGGCAGTCCACTATTTTTTTTGTATAGAAGCCTGCTTAATACGCCCCGCGAATAGCAGGCTTTATTTTTTCATTATACAGCCCACGAAGTGCTGTTAGTGTTTCGGCAGGGAAATCAGCCAAAGCGGCCGCATCCATATTGCTGTGTACCTGGCTCACTTTTGTAGCGCCCGGTATTACGGTGGTTATGGCCGGATGCTGCAATATCCACTTAATGCTTTGCTGTGCCAGGTTTCCTTCGGGTAGTAACGATTTTATTTCGCCTGCAAGCTGCACGCCTTCAGTAAAAGCAACCCCACTAAAGGTTTCGCCTACGTTAAAGGCATCGCCGTTTGCATTATAGTTGCGGTGGTCTTTTTCGGCAAAAACAGTACTTGCAGTAAACTTACCACTCAGCAATCCGCTGGCCAATGGCACACGTGCTATAAGTGCCGTACCCTGCTGTTGTGCCTTATCAAAAAAACTATCGGCAAGGTGCTGCCTAAACAGGTTGAAAATAATTTGCAGTGAAGTCACATCTTTATGCCCTAAGCAGATAAGTGCCTCCTCTGCAGTTTCTACGCTTACACCAAAATGTTTAATCAGTCCTTCTTCCTGTAGCCTGCGCAGGTGATCGAACACGTCTCCTTTGCGCAATTCCTCAGTGGGAATACAGTGCAGCTGCTCCAGGAACAACTGGTCTACCCCCAGGTGGGTAAGAGAATCTTCCACGTGGCGGCGAATGGCATCATACGTAAAGTTTTGTGGCCAGCCGTTAGGGGCATCGTGCCTGCGGCCCAGCTTGGTAGCCACATACATTTTTTTATCGGTTTCCTTTAAAAATGTACCTATAAATTTTTCGCTGGTACCCATGCCGTATACATCGGCGGTATCTATAAAGTTGCCTCCCTTTTCGGCATAGGCATGCAGTATTTCCAGTGCATCGCCCTGGTTTACCACACCCCAGTCGGCGCTGCCCAGTTGCCATGTACCTAAGCCCACTTCGGCTATTTGTTCTCCTTTAAAATTCCTGTAGTTCATAATTATGTGCGTTTGGTTTTAGCGGCGTAAACTTACAAAATACAGGCGGTAAAAAATAAATGTAGGGCACATATATAGGTTCAAAAAACACCTGGGAAACTGCCAAAAAACCTCACTAAACAACATCTTATTGTTACAAATAAAATTTTGTGGCACACTTCTTGTTAATAAAATGCAAATAAAAAATTTATTCATTTAAAATCAATTAGTCATGGGCGTATGCAAAGCACATGCTTGCGCCTGAGTTTAATCATCAATCATCAAATCACATGAAAAAACAGTTATTTTTTGCCGCAGTCGTGGCACTGGGCTCTGTTGGCATTACTTCAGCCCAACAATCATTCTCTTTCGAAACTTCAGAAGGTTTTACAACAGGTTCGTTATTACCACAAAATGGAAACTGGACAATTATAAATCCCGCTTCAGACGGACACTTATTCATTACAACAGAACAGGCAAGCAACGGTTCGCAGTCATTACAATTCCTTGCCGCCGACACGGAGCCGGAACAACTTATAGGGGTTTCTGCAGACATTAATCCGGGAGGTAATGTATTTACTATTTCGCAGGACGTGTACCCAAACAGTATTGACACCGAAAACGGATCGGATTTTATCCTGTTTGCCCACGATCTTCAAGGCAGCCAGAATACTGCTGAGGTACCGGCATCTATACTGTACTTTGATTACGAAGGAGGCATTTATGTGGTAACTGCTTATAACGTGGCACAGGAAATTTTTGAGGCACAGGAAGTAAGTTCATTTGAAGCCGGAAACTGGTACAATATTAAGGCTACATACAACCTTACTGCTGCCACTGTTACCTATTTTGTAAACAACACCCAGGTGTACACAGGCCCGCTGATGAACGGCGGCACCGAGATAAACCGCATAAACTACTCGTTTGACGATTTTACCACATCGTACTTCCTGGATAATATAACCATTAGTACCCCTACAGCGGGTAACCCGGAGTATAATACAGTAACGTTTACCGCATACCCTAACCCTGCCCAAACCGAGCTTAACATAGCCCAGAATGGTGCCGATGCAATACAGCACATAAGCATTAGTGATATGAACGGACGTGTGGTGAAAACCATAACTCCGTCTGGCACTGAGGTAACCCGTGCTAATATAGCCGACCTGAGTAACGGTATTTATATACTTAATGTGGCTACAGCCAAAGGTAATACCACAAAGAAGATTGTAAAAAGCTAATCACCGCATTTTTATACAAAAACAAAAAGTCGGCCCGGATAGTTCCCCGGGCCGACTTGTTTTTATAAACGGTGTAATTACTGTTTAATCAGTTTTTGTACTGAGACATTACTGCCCGAATATATCTTAATAAAATATATGCCCGAGGTTAGCGATGTTATATCTGCAGAAATAATTCCGTTATCTGGTGTAAGGGCTTTAATAAAACGCCCATTAATATCAGTCATCTCCGCCTTGTTTATGGCATAGCCCTGCGCTTCTATACGGATACCGTTTTGTGCCGGGTTAGGGTACAGCGTAATGGCTTTCTCAAAAGAAGCAGTACCCGATGCTGTACAATACTCCTCAGGATCCTCTATGGTAACTATAGCCGTAGCAGACGATACGTTTCCAGAAGCATCGGTTACGGTAAGGGTTACGGTATTTTCACCCAGGTTGTCGCAATTAAACTCAGCCACATCTAAAATGTAGCTGGCTATAGCACAGTTATCAGTACTACCGTTGTCTATGTTTTGGGCAATAATATTAGCCGTACCATCCTGAGTTAGCGCCACGGTAATGTTTTGGGTCATAACTACCGGCAGGGTTTCGTCGGTTACAGTTACCGTAGCCAAAGCCGTGCTGCTATTCCCTGCACTATCTGTAACGGTTAGGGTTACCACATTTTGCCCAAGGTTTTCGCAGGTAAATTCGGCCATATCCAGCGTGTACGATGCTATGCTGCAGTTGTCAGTACTGCCGTTGTTTACAGCTTCCGCCGAAACCATAGCCATACCATTTTCGTCTAACTGTACCGCAACATCCTGTGCCAAAGCTACAGGAAACATACCATCGGTAACCGTTACGGTAATAGTGCCCGTTGTGGTGTTTCCGGCGGTATCTGTAGCGGTAACCGTTACGGTATTTGCCCCCAGGTTAGTACAGGTAAACAAATTCTGGTTAAGCGAAATTGAAGCTATAGAGCAGTTATCGGTTGTACCCGTATCTACCATATCCTGTGTTACCACGGCATTACCTATAGCCGTAAGTGCCACCGTTACGTCCTGCACCGATAGTACAGGAGCTGTATTATCTACTACGGTTACGTTTGCCGCAGTCGTAGCCACATTAGTACCATCTGTAGCAGTTACCGTTATGGGCGTAGTACCCAGGTCTTCGCAGGTAAAGGTATCAGCACTCAGCGTTACCACAACGGTATTAGCTGTACAGTTATCGGTAGTGCCTGCATCAACCTCTGCAAGAGTAATGGACGCCGTGCCGTCCTCACCCAGTACTGCTGTAATGTTTGGCTGCAGTACTATTGTAGGAGCTTCGGTGTCGGTTACTGTAACATCAAAGCTACAGGTTGTTGTTACGTTATCAGCATCGGTAATATCAAAGGTATTAGTAGTAGTACCAAGAGGAAACTCAGCACCGCTGGCCAATCCCCCGGTTTGCGTAACAGTATTTGTTGGCAGGGCTACAGTACACTGCGCATTAGTAACCGCAGCACCGTAATTACCCAGCCAATACTCTATGTCTTTACCCGTGTGGGATATATATACTTTTCGCACGCCGGTACCGTAGCCTGTAAATACATGGCTTGCGGTTTGTAGTGTGCTGGAACAGGTAAGGTTTCCGGTAGCATAAGAAGCTATTACATTGTCGCTTTCTCCACGTAATTCTATCGTAAGGGAGTATATGTCGGCATAATTTACATACCAGCCTATATATTGTTCTGATACGGTTATGGCAGGCTGGGTATCCATGTAAGCATCGGTTAAATTCATAGTGGTAAGGTCTATCACCTGGCTCATAGTACCTGTAGAATACGATGATAAAAAGTAGCTACCGGAAACTATCCAGCCACTGCCACCGTTTACCACGGTCCAGCCCGTAAGCCCGTTACTGGCGTCGCCATTGACCACACCGTTAACCGACTGCCCGGTATTAGATCCGCCGGGTGTGCTATAGGTAACCGTAGCGCCGCACTGCCCCGGCGAATTACTTACCGAAATGTTATCGGGACACTGCGCAGATGCGGTAAAACCAGCAAACAGCAACACTGCACATACAGCATTTAAACTGTTAAATGATAATGTAATTTTTTTCATAAGAGGTCATGTTTTTAAGGTAATACCTCAAATTTAACTAAAAACACAACACGCTTTACGTTAACGTTTTATATTTTTCTACCGCAAACCTCCCCTATATATATTCTCATAAAAAAAACCGCCAACATTGCTGTTAGCGGCCTAAAATAAATATAACCTATATTACTTACTTTCTGTTGAGGTTTAGCCAATGCTTTCGTTATGCTGCGAAAGGTCAAGGCCCATTTCTTCGGCTTCTTCCGATACGCGAAGCGGAATCATAAGATTCGTCAGTTTGTACAGCCCTATAGCGCCAAAGAACGAGAATATGGCTACCAGCACCAGTGCCGTCATGTGGTGGCTGAATACTTCCCAACCGCCGTGCAGCAGGCTGGCGTTTTCGCCCTCGGCAAAAATCGCGGTAAGTATCATACCCATAATACCCCCTACTCCGTGGCAGGCAAATACGTCAAGTGAATCGTCAAAGCTTTTCAGTTTTTTCCAGTACATCATCAGGTTACTTACAATAGCCGAAATAAACCCAAAGAAAATACTCTCCGGCACGGTAACATAACCCGCACCCGGTGTTATGGCTACAAGACCCACTACAGCACCTATACAGGCACCCATAGCCGAAACCTTTCGTCCGTTTATACGATCGAAGAAAATCCATGTCATAATACACGCGGCAGAGGCGGCAGTTGTGGTAGCAAAAGCCTTGGCGGCAACGCCGTTTGCCGCAAGCGAACTACCGGCATTAAACCCAAACCAGCCAAACCACAGCAGGCCCGTACCCAGCAGCACAAACGGAATGTTTGTAGGCTGGTGGTTAGCATCTTTGCGCTTGCCCAAAACCAATGCTCCGGCAAGGGCCGCAAAACCGGCACTCATGTGTACCACGGTACCACCGGCAAAGTCCTTAACGCCAAAGTATGAACCCAAAAGTCCGTCCGGGTACCACACAGCGTGGCACAGCGGCGTATATATTATTATAGAAAAAAGGCAGATGAACAGCAGGTACGATATAAAACGAACCCTCTCGGCAAACGAACCGGTAATAAGCGCCGGGGTGATGATGGCAAACTTCATCTGGAACATGGCAAACAGCACAAACGGTATGGTGCTGGCTATTTTGGCATGCGGGGCAAGGTCTACGTTATCAAAAAAGGCATACTGGTTAAAGTTGCCTATAAGGCCGTACTTGGTACCGCCCAGGTTAATGGTTACGGCAGAATCGCCAAAGGCAAGACTGAAGCCCACCACTACCCACAGTATAGAAATTACGCCAAGGCAAATGAAGCTTTGCAGCATGGTAGAAATAATGTTCTTTTTACCCACCATACCGCCGTAAAAAAACGAAAGTCCGGGTGTCATAAGCAGCACCAGGCTCGACGAAGCCAGTATCCAGGCCGTATCGGCTCCGTTAATAGCGCTCTCCGGAAGGAAATCAGTAGGCGTGGCGCACTTTATATGATCCCAAAATAAACCTGTAATGGCTACTATTGCCGTAAGGGCAAAAGCTACATACCATCTTTTTTCGTGTTTTTTCTCCATAGTACCCTTTTGTTTTACGGGGTCAAAAATATAAAATTATGTTAACCATTACAACACACCCTGAATTTTACAGGGGTTATATGTGGCGATTTAACATTGAGAGTTTAGTAACTCTTTTATTTCAGACACACATCCGTCAAGATTCTTTTTTACATCATTGCTCCAAAAACGAATTACAGTCCAGCCTTGAGAAATCAAATACTCGTTTACTTCTTTGTCGCGTTCTATGTTACGGGATATTTTCTTTTCCCAAAAATCAGCATTTGTAGCGGGTTTCTTTTTGGTTTCAAAGTCTTTACCATGAAAAAACTCGCTATCTATAAATATAGCCACTTTATATTTTTTAAAAGTAAAATCGGGCTTACCAAATACAGTTTTATTGTTTTTACGATAACGTAAGCCTTCCTGCCACAACGCTCTTCCGAGAGCAATTTCGAAACTTGTTCCGCTGCTCTTAACTGCAGACATGTTTTTTGAACGTTGCTCTGGGGTATGACGGTCCATCATTACTTAAATCGGATTTGAAGATTAATTTTATATTGTAAATCATCCCCTTCCCGATAAAGCCAACCATAATAGTATTTTTTACCTATAGCTCGTTCATGACCAGGATTATTTCCATCTTCGCCCGTTGAAGGCTGCTCAAAAATCGTATTGTTTAGTAAATAATCTCTAAACAAATTGAAATCGTAAACATGAAAACAAACAATATCACCATCCTCTTTAACGATAATCACACCTCCAGTTGCATCATAAATTCCTTCCCATGGTGTCTCGGATGTCATACCCATTGCACACTCAGCGAGAAACTTCTTCAGCTTATATTCATAAAGCATCTGTGTTGTATTTATACCGTTGTAAAAATTCATCGGATCTTTTTCCTCAAGTATACTACAAATTTCTTTTAATGAATTTTGTCGATAAATCCATCTATAGGTTAATGCAAACGCCAAAATTTGAGGGAGATCACCATCAATCATTTTTAAATTAAGCCATAACTGTTTTGATTGAATCTCTTTAAAACTGATTGATGCTCCATCAGTTAAAATTTCTGATAGACGAGCCGTAAGCTTAGAAATTTTACCCGCAGGCTTGTATGTTCTGATATTGAATTCATCAATATCAGCTATTTTACTTCCAATTATGTTATATATAAAATTATTTCCTGGCCCCGTATTCAACAAAGTTGAGTCTTGCCCGAGTAAAGACTTTATACTAAATCCTAAATCTGTTTCCCTGGCCAAACGATGGTCATAAATTCTCAACTTAATATCCGACTTACTGGTCGTTAAGGCTGTCAGTTTATTTATACCATTTAAAGATATGAATTCCGATGCTTGTGGAATTTCAAAACTTTTACCAGTTCCTTTAATAATTCCATCAAGAATAATTATTGCCGAATTTGTAAAATATTCTTTCGGAAGCACTCTTAATAATTCGCTACTATTTTCTTCTTTTCGAAATATAACAATCTGCTCATCCCTTTGGTATTCTAATACCGAAATAGCATCCTCTCTATAAGCTTTCGTAATTTCATAAAAATTATCATCTCTTTTTAACTCAATATCAGATTGATACAATTTACCTTCAGCCAATAGCTTTGCAAAAACATAAAGCTCACTCCACTCTCCTTTATTTCCTTTTAACATTATGCTTGATATTGGCGGTTTTTAAAATCTTTTCAGCAGTTGCCTGAATCGCAGGTACAGCTACAGAGTTACCAAACTGTTTATATGCAGCGGCATCAGCTACAGGAATTACAAATTCATTAGGGAAACCCTGTAACCTTGCCCATTCACGAGGTGTCATTTTACGGATACCTTCTTTATTAACCTCTCCTTTAATATTTGTTGTTGGAGTAAAGTCAGTTAGGCGCTCATCATAAATCAGATTACGCTCACGCCCCATCCCTCCAACTACAATTGCATTGGCAATACCATCATGTGGAATTATGTCATATCCAAAACCATTTCCTTTACTTTCATGACGGGCTTTATGCTCTTTAAGAGTTTTTAGATATTGAGTAGATAAATAATATTTTGTGGGTACAGGATTTTTTTCCATAGCATCATCACCAAAGGTTACTGGAATACCCGATGGCTTTGGATAAGAAAAACTTTCAATCCCTAAATCCTGTCTGAATCCAACTATAAATATCCTCTCTCTATTTTGAGGAACACCAAAATCTTTTGCATTTACAATTTGAGGCTCCGGTACGTAATAACCCAAATCATTTCGTAAAACATTAAGAATAGTTGCAAGAGTTTTTCCCCCATTATGATTACGGAGACCTTTCACATTCTCAAGAAAAACTGCTTTGGGTTTTTTCCGTTTTATAATTTCTGCTACATCAAAAAACAATGTTCCTCTCGTATCTTCAAACCCTCCGCGCTTCCCGGCTATAGAAAATGCCTGACAAGGAAAACCTGCGCAAAGCACATCAAAATCATCAGGAATATATTGTTTATTCTTTTCCTTGGTTATGTCCCCAAACGGAACTTCTCCATAGTTTGCCCTATATGTTTTTTGAGCCTGAGGATCCCATTCTGACGTATAAACACACTTACCTCCCAAATTCTGCATAGCCATCCTAAAACCACCAATACCCGCAAATAAGTCGATAAATTTAAACGTATAATTTTCAGGGGTTGGAAATGGCACGTTTTCAACTTCAAAAAGTAATTGTTGGATTGCCGTTTCAGCTACAACCTTTAACTCTTCTTCATCGTATTTGTAAGAAAGAAACTCATTCAAATATTTTTTTGCATCCTCCTCATAATATTTAGAAACTCCATTATTAATGTTATGCAAATAGTGCGTAATAACAGCTTTGCTGTCATTATCGGGTTCAACTAAACGTATCTTAAATTTCTTTCCGTCAAGTTCGGTTATCGAAAGAGTCTCCTTCATTACTTCCTAAATCTTTTATCATTAAAAAAAGTTGCAAAATCGGCATCAAGAGCATGGATAATTTTTTCCATTATCACAATCGAAACGTTACGCTTTCCCTTCTCAATATCGGATATGTAATTGCGGTCAATGTTTGAAACATTGGCAAGATGCTCTATAGAAAACCCCTTAGTATCACGGAGTTCCTTAACCTTTATCCCAAATTGTTCTCTGATGTCCATAAGCTTTTAAAGTTATTTCGGTGCGGACAATTGACCCGCCTACAATTGTCCGCACACCCGTTTTAGTTTTCAACAATATTCTGTAAGATTTACCTGTATTCCATATTGGAATATTTCACAACAAGCCACAAAAAAAACCGGCCCATTACTGAGCCGGTTTCAATCTTAAAAATAGAACAGAAGTTGTGTGTTGCACCGGTTTAGTGCTTTCCTTTTCCGTGGCCTTTACCGTTTCCATGACCATTACCGTTTCCATTGCTGTGGCTGTTACCATTACCCCTTGCGGCGTATTGTTTTTTGGCCTGTCCCGGAGGCACTCCTATAGTAGCCTGCCTTGACGGATGGTATCCTTTAGGGTATTTTACATGATGCGTTTTGTAGTACACATACGGTGTGCCACCGCGGTAATCGTTTAGCACCACCTTATATCCGTTGTAAAAATCGTAATTACGGTATGCCACCGGCACTACCGTAGTACGCACCCATGCACCGTTGTTTATATAAATGTATTCGCTGGTGCTTACGTCAAAGTACATGCTTATATCGGGCAGGTAGTAGTAGCGCACATCAGTATACCCTGCGGGTCCCCATGCGGGCGGTGTGCCTATGTTTACGTTAATAGATACCTGTGCTTTCACCTGGCCGGCTACTATTAGTAGCATCGCTGCCATAAAAAATCGTAATGTTTTCATAACTCATAATTTTTAGGTTAGCCGGTGTAAAAACACCCTGCTATGATAATCTTAATCCAAATTACATGCCTAAACGCAAAAGTCGTATGCCATACACCGCTGTTTAGCTAAATTTTAATATTTTTTGAGGGTATTTCTTAATAAAAGGTTTGTTTCTTTAACAATCGGCTGTTACCTGGCGGGGCATTACCCGAGGGGGGGAATGCTTTTTCCGTCGGTTCGGTAAAAAAACACTATCTTTACCCACAAAAACGTTTTTAGAGCAGAGTAACCAACAAAGACACGTAGTGGCCCGGCCACAACCTATATATAACTATGGCATGTACTAACTGTTCCTCGGGCGCCAATGGCGGAACCCCAAGAGGATGTAAAAATAACGGCACCTGCGGCACCGATAGCTGCAACAAACTCACGGTATTCGACTGGCTTGGCAATATGACCCTTCCGGGTGGCCAAAAACCTTTTGACTGTGTAGAGGTGCGATTTAAGAACGGACGCAAGGACTTTTACCGTAACCACGAAAACCTTACCCTGAGCATGGGCGATGTAGTGGCTACCGAATCATCTCCCGGTCACGATATAGGTATTGTAACCCTTACCGGCGAACTGGTAAAAATTCAGATGAAGAAAAAAGGCGCCGACCCAGATGGGGAAGTGCTTAAAATATACCGCAAGGCTACGCAAAAGGACATTGACATTTGGCAAAACGCGCGCAACCGCGAGGAGCCTATGAAGGTTACCGCACGCGAAATAGCCATACGCCTGAACCTGGAAATGAAAATTTCGGATATTGAGTTTCAGGGCGACGGTTCTAAGGCCACGTTCTATTATACGGCTAACGACCGCGTGGATTTCCGTCAGCTGATTAAGGACTACGCACGCGAGTTTAGCATCCGTATAGAAATGAAGCAGGTGGGCTTCCGCCAGGAGGCATCACGCCTTGGTGGTGTAGGCTCGTGCGGGCGCGAACTGTGCTGCAGTACCTGGCTTACTGATTTCCGTAGCGTAAACACCAGCGCGGCGCGTTATCAGCAGCTTTCGCTTAACCCGCAAAAACTGGCAGGCCAGTGTGGTAAGCTAAAGTGCTGCCTTAACTATGAGCTGGACACCTACCTGGATGCCCTTAAGGAGCTTCCGGATATGGATACAAAACTATATACCGAAAAAGGCGACGCCGTTTGCCAGAAGATAGACATCTTTAAAGGGCTTATGTGGTTTGCCTATACTAATGATATGGGGCACTGGCACATGCTGGATGCAGAGCAGGTACGCGAAATTATGGACCTTAATAAGCAGAAAGAGCGTATTACCGCCCTTGAAGACTATGTTATAGAGGTTGATGAAGTAGCTCCTGAAAAGAGTTTCCTTAATGCGGTGGGGCAGGATAGCCTTACCCGTTTTGACGCTCCGAAGCGCCGCAGGAAAAAACCGGGCCGCGACCGCGACAACAGGAAAGAACGCGCAGAAACACCATCGGGTGGTAATAACGATAATGCAGGTCAGCCGCAGCAAAGGCACAAAGGCAGGCCACAACGCGAACCACGCCCTGAAGGTGATAACAGGCAGCGTGAGCCAAGACAAGACAGGCCGCAACGCGAACCGCGCCCTGAAGGAAGGGAACGCAGCGAGGGCAACAACAGGCCACAACGCGAGCCAAGGCAAGACGGCGGTAACAGGCCTCAGCGTGAGCCAAGGCCACAACAGCCAAGGGGTGAAGGCGGCCAGCAACAGGCTAACAACAATGCCGAAGGCAGGCCACAGGGTGAAGGAAATAAGAACAAAAAACATCATAACCGTAATAAGAAAAAACCGTCGGGTGATAAAAATGGCAATGATAAAGTATAGCCTTGCCGCAGTAGGGGCATTACTGCTGCTTTCGTCATGTGATGAAAAAAGGGTATTTGACGAGTATAAAGAACTTAACGGCAAATGGAATAAAGACAGCATTTTGTCGTTTAACTATGAGGCAGCCGATACGGTAAGCCCTTATAATATGTTTATTACTACCCGTACTAACAACAGCTACCCTTACAGTAACATTTTTGTTATTGTACACATGCAGCAGCCAGGCAGCAAGGTTACTAAGGTAGACACACTGGAATATAATATGGCCAACCCTGATGGTACCCTTATGGGCAGCGGTTTTGGCGATATTAAGGAAAGTAAGCTTTGGTACAAGGAAAACGTGCGTTTCCCTAAGGCGGGCAAGTATAAGTTTACCATACAGCAGGCGGTGCGCAAAGGCGGCGAAGTGCCCGGCGTGCAGGAACTGGACGGCATTACAGAAATAGGACTAAGAATTGAGAAAAAATAATACAGCGATATGGCAGTAAACCAAAAAGAGGATTATTCTCATTACGTAAAAAAATTCTGGAAGATATTCGGATATACCTTTTTGGGCGTTATCCTGTTCTTCCTGTTGGCATCATGGGGTGTTTTTGGTAAAATGCCCGACTTTAAGGAGCTGGAAGACCCAAGCTATAACGTAGCTACAGAGGTAATCAGCGCCGACGGAGAAACCCTGGGTAAATTTTACCTGGAAAACCGTACCCCGGTAAAATATGCCGACCTGCCTAAAAGCCTGGTGGAAGCACTTATTGCTACAGAGGATGAACGCTTTTACGACCATGCGGGTATCGATGCGCGCGGTACATTCCGTGCTTTTGCTACACTGGGTACCAGCGGTGGTGCCAGTACGGTAACACAGCAGTTGGCTAAAAACCTTTTCCACGGCGAAGGTTCACATTTCATAGTATTCCGTCTGATACAAAAAATTAAAGAATGGATTATCGCGGTAAAACTGGAAAGACAGTACACCAAAGAGGAAATCATAGCCATGTACTTTAATACGGTAGACTTTACCCACAATGCGGTAGGTATACGTTCGGCTTCAAAAACCTACTTTGGCAAAGAGCCAAAAGATCTTAAGGTAGAAGAAGCAGCAGTACTGGTGGGAATGCTGAAAAACCCATCTTTGTACAACCCTATGCGTACCAGCGACAAGGCCAAAGCACGTATGCTAAACCGCCGTAATACCGTACTGAGCCAAATGGTAAAAAACGATAAGCTGGATGAGGCAACCAAAGCTAAGCTGGAAGAAAAACCTATAGTAACCAACTATAATCCTGAAAGCCACAAGGAGGGCATTGCTACCTATTTCCGCGAATACCTGCGTGGCTTTATGGCAGACTGGGTAAAAGAACATAAAAAAGAAGACGGCAGCGAGTACGACATTTACCGCGATGGGCTTAAAATATACACTACCATAGACAGCAAACTGCAAAAGTATGCCGAAGAAGCTGTGTATGAGCATTTGGCTAACCTTCAGGAAGAGTTTTTCATTAAACAAAAGGACAATAAAAATGCGCCGTTTGTAAAAATCTCTAAAGGCGAAACTGATAAAATAATGGACCGAGCCATGCGCAACAGCGAGCGCTGGAGGAAAATGACCGAAGAAGGTAAAAGCGAAGACGACATTGTAAAATCGTTCAGCGAAAAGACCGACATGACCGTGTTTACCTGGAAAGGCGAACGCGATACTGTAATGACCCCGCTGGATTCTATTCGCTACTACAAGCACTTCCTGCAAACGGGTGTAATGAGTATGGAACCGCAAACCGGCTATGTTAAGGCATGGGTGGGCGGTATCAACTATAAGTACTTCCAGTACGACCACGTAGCACAGGGTGCACGCCAGGCAGGTTCTACCTTTAAGCCTATTGTATACGCTACTGCTATAGAGCAAAAAGGTATTTCACCTTGCGACACCGTAATCGACGGGCCTTTCAGTATGCCAAAAGGAAAATACGGTATTGATGCCGACTGGAACCCTCAGAACTCTAACGGGCAGTACCGTGGTATGGTAACCTACAAGCAGGCACTTGCCTACTCTATAAATACGGTATCTGCTAAACTTATAGACAAAACAGGCCCTCAGCCGGTAGTAGACATGGCCAAAGCCCTTGGGTTTACCAGCAAAATACCGGTACAGCCGAGTATTGCACTGGGTAGCGCCGATGTTACCGTAAGCGAAATGGTAGCAGCATACAGTACCTTTGCTAACCAGGGTATGTATGTGAAGCCTCAGGTAATAGCAAAAATAGAAGACAAAAACGGTGTAATCCTTTATCAGGGTGAAACCGAAACCCACGAGGTAATGAACAAAGACATAGCCTATGCGGTAATAAAACTACTGGAAGGCGTTACCGAAACCGGTTCGGGTGCGCGCCTTAAGTGGGGTGGCGCAGGCGGTACGGGCTATGACCGTATGACGGGCTATCCGTACAAGATTGTAAACCCTGTTGCCGGTAAAACGGGTACTACCCAAAACCAGAGCGACGGTTGGTTCGTGGGTATGGTACCAAACCTGTGTACCGGAGTGTGGGTAGGTAATGAAGACCGTTCGGCACACTTTAACAGCCTTATTTACGGGCAGGGTGCTACCATGGCACTGCCTATATGGGGCTTGTTCATGAAAAAGGTATATGCTGATGATACGGTAGTATTCAAGGTTTCGCAAAAACCGTTTGAACGTCCGGCCAACCTGAAAATTCCGGTAGACTGCTACTTTAAAGCTCCTGTTAAAGATACCTCCGAGACAGATAGCCTTGCAGCTCCTTCTACAGACGACATAGAATTGCCTTATTAGCAAAAAATAAATTCATCACAAAAAACACCTTCTTACGAAGGTGTTTTTTTATATATTTATACCTCAATTTTAAAATAAATTGTATGATTAATAAAAAAGTGCAGGGAGTTGAGGAAGCCCTGCAGGATATACAAAATGATGTTACCATAATGCTGGGCGGTTTTGGGCTATGCGGCATTCCGGAAAACAGCATTGCACAGCTGGTAAAAAAAGGCGTAAGCGGCCTTACCTGCATTAGTAACAACGCAGGCGTAGACGATTTTGGCCTTGGCCTGCTGCTGCAAAAAAAGCAGATAAAAAAAATGATCTCAAGCTACGTGGGCGAAAACGCCGAGTTTGAGCGCCAGATGCTTAGTGGCGAGCTCGATGTAGAGCTTACCCCACAGGGCACACTTGCCGAAAAATGCCGTGCTGCACAGGCAGGCATCCCTGCATTCTTTACCCCTGCGGGTTACGGCACTGAGGTTGCCGAAGGTAAGGAAGCGCGTGAGTTTAACGGCAAAATGCACATACTGGAGCACGCCTTTAAAGCCGACTTTGCCATAGTAAAAGCCTGGAAAGGTGATGAAGCGGGTAACCTTGTTTTTAAAGGAACAGCAAAAAACTTTAATGCCGTTATGGCCGGTGCCGCAAAAATTACCATAGCCGAAGTGGAAGAACTGGTACCTGCCGGAACGCTGGACCCTAACTTTATCCACGTACCGGGAATTTTTGTACAAAGAATTTTCCAGGGAGAGAAATATGAGAAACGAATTGAGCAAAGAACAGTAAGGAAAAGGTAATGGTTTAATGTAGCAATTTATCAATGTAACAATGCTGCGCGTTGAAAACAAAACCTGTAAATTGTTATCTTGCTACTTACTAACCACCATCCTTAGTACTTAATGGAAAGAGAGAACCTAATCGTTACAAAGTCGGTTGACTTTGCGCTGGAAATAATACAGTTTTGCGAACTTTTGGAACAACACAAAAAGTTTGTTATAGCGAAGCAATTACTCAGATGCGGAACAAGTATAGGAGCCAATATACACGAAGCCCAAAATGCCGAAAGCCGCGCTGATTTTATTCATAAAGTAAAAATAGCAGCAAAGGAAGTAGAAGAAACAAAATACTGGCTGCTGCTGTGCGAACGTTCTAATTCTTATCCGTTTAACCCGGCGCTGAAAATCGGAATTGGGGAAATCGGGCTCATTATTTATAAAATTCTAAGCACCAGTAAAGCTAACCGCTAAGAGTGTAGCTCCATTGGTACACTGGTACATTAAAAAATTGATACATAACCATGTTAGATAAAATAGGAATCGCAAAACGAATAGCCCGTGAAGTAAAAGACGGCTATTTTGTAAACCTGGGTATTGGCATCCCTACATTGGTAGCCAATTACGTAAGGGAAGATATAAGTGTAGAATTCCAGAGTGAGAACGGGGTTCTGGGCATGGGGCCTTTCCCGTTTGAGGGCGAGGAAGATGCCGATGTGATTAACGCCGGTAAACAAACCATAACTACCCTGCCGGGTGCATCGTTTTTTGACAGCGCTACCAGCTTTGGCATGATACGCGGTCAGCACGTAGACCTTACCATACTGGGTGCTATGGAGGTTGCCGAAAACGGGGATATAGCCAACTGGAAAATTCCGGGCAAAATGGTAAAAGGCATGGGTGGCGCTATGGACTTAGTAGCCAGTGCCGAGAATATCATCGTGGCCATGATGCACGTAAACAAAGCCGGCGAAAGCAAATTGCTTAAACGTTGTTCACTGCCGCTTACCGGTGTGGGCTGCGTAAAGAAAATAGTTACCGAGCTTGCCGTACTGGAAATTGTACCCGAAGGCTTTAAGCTACTGGAGCGCGCCCCAGGAGTAACCGTAGAAGATATTATTAAAGCCACTGAAGGCAACCTGATTATTGAAGGCGAAATACCCGAAATGGTTATCGACTAAATGCATACAATGAATAACGAATACAACAACATACGCATCCTACATCTGGACACTAACCACCCGGTTTTGTGGAACGGGCTGGAGGATGCCGGTTTTATAAACGAGGGCGATTACAAAAGCACCAAAGCGGAAATAGAGGATAAAATTGCCAATTACAACGGCATTGTTATCCGTAGCAGGTTTAAGATTGACAAGGCTTTTATAGACCGCGCCACCAACCTGAAATTTATAGCCCGTGTAGGTGCCGGACTGGAAAGCATAGACTGTGATTATGCCGAAAGTAAAGGCATTCATCTTATTGCTGCACCCGAGGGCAACCGCAACGCCGTGGGCGAACAGGCACTGGGTATGCTGCTCTCCCTCTTTAACAACCTGAATAAAGCCGACCGCCAAGTCCGCGAAGGACATTGGATACGCGAAGGCAACCGCGGGCACGAGCTCGATGGTAAAACCGTGGGCATTATAGGCTACGGAAACATGGGTAAAAGCTTTGCCAAAAAACTACGTGGGTTTGATGTGGAAGTTTTGTGCTACGACATTAAAGACGGTGTGGCCGATGCCAATGCAACACAAGTGTCGCTTGAGGAATTTAGAGAAAAGGTTGATGTAGTAAGCCTACACACCCCGTGGACCCCTGAAACCGATAAAATGATTAATACTGACTTTATAAACGCTTTTGCAAAACCCTTTTGGCTGATAAATACCGCCAGGGGCAACAGCGTGGTTACGGCAGACTTGTCCGAAGCATTGAAATCGGGTAAGGTACTGGGCGCCGGGCTCGATGTTTTGGAATATGAAAAATCATCGTTTGAAACCCTGTTTAACGAGGGCGATATACCGGAAGCATTTCAGTATTTACTGGATTCCGAAAACGTACTGCTTACCCCGCACATAGCCGGCTGGACCTTTGAAAGCCACGAACGCCTGGCGCAGGTAATAGTAGATAAGATAAAAATGATTTATCAGTAACCATTACACACATTCGAAAAAAAGTGCTATTTTGGTTCCTCACAAGAAAAAAAGGAGCAACTGAAAATCCATAAAAGAGTAGGAAAGACCAATTATTTTTAAATTATGTTTGAATACTACTTTAGCACCTTTCGTTACAACTATATCAATTTTAAAGGAAGAGCACGCCGTAAAGAAGTATGGTATTTCATTTTTATAAATAACATAATTTGTATGCTCCTTACAACTATTCCTATTATCACGAATAATGGATGGCTAATCTGGCTGTCTTTCATTTATGTTATTGCATCGCTAATCCCCACATTGGCCTTGTTAGTAAGAAGGATGCACGATATCGGGAAAAGTGGCAAGATGATACTTGTAGCTTTTATTCCTTTAATAGGCTTTTTTTGGATATTGATACTTTTATTAACTGAAGGTACAATTGGTAAAAACAAATATGGTCCGAACCCTAAAAACCCATATCAGGATCTTAACGAAATAGGACAAACACAATACTAAAATACAAGACCACCTTTACAGGTGGTTTTTTGTTGAAATAAAAATGCCTCCCGTAACAGGAGGCATTTTCTTTATAATGTATTTTCGGGGACAGGCATTTACAACCCGTCTTCTCCCCTTTCTGTAACCTTGCGTTCCAGTTCTGCCTGAAATTCTTCCATAACCGGTTTTACGGTACTTTCGGGCAGGTCGGCTATACGTATGTACATCAGTCCGTCTATAGCATTGTTAAATAACGGGTCTACGTTAAAGGCTATAACGCGGGCATTTTGTTTAATGTACTTTTTAATCAGTACCGGCAGGCGCAGGTTGCCCGGCTCTACCTCTTCAATGATTTTATCAAACTTGTTAAGGTCGGCTTCGGCTTCGTTAAACACAAAGTCCTTATCGTCGTCCTTAAGCTTTACCTTGTATTCTTTTTTAGGGTGAATGTACTGCGCAATGTACGGATCGTAGTAATGCGACTTCATAAACTCAATCATCAGCGATTTACTGAAATCACTAAACTGGTTGCTGATGCTCACACCGCCTATCAGGTACTTATGTTCCGGGAAATGCAGCGTGGTGTGCACTATACCTTTCCACAGCAGGAACAGCGGCATTGGCTTTTGCTGGTAATCTTTTATAATGAAAGCACGCCCCATTTCTATAGACTTGCTCATCATATCATACAGCTCCGGCTCAAAACGGAACAGGTCGTGCAGATAGAAACCGTCTATGCCGTGCTTTTTATAAATCTGGGAGCCAAGCCCCATACGGTAAGCACCGGCTATAACCTGGGTATCGTCGTCCCACAGGAACATATGATGGTAGTACTTATCGTACTGATCCAGGTCCAGCGATTCATTAGTTCCCTCACCCACCTCACGGAAAGTAATTTCGCGCAGGCGGCCTATTTCGTGCAGTATGTTTGGTATTTTATCTGCCGAAACAAAAAACACCTCGTAGTTTTTGCTTTGCAGCAATCGGGCATCTTCTTTTCGCAGGTTACCTATTTCGGCAAGTATTTTATCCTGGTTTGCAGGCAGCGCTATCTTCTTAGGCTCTTTAGGCAGTTTCAGGTTCAGGCTCGACGTGTCCAGCAGCTTGGTCTCCTTATTAAAGGCATTGGCCAGCATATAGGTTTTACGGCGCAAAAACTCACTGTACTCTGCCGTTGTAGCATACTCGGCTTGTTCGGCAACCGATATAGGCTTACCTATACGCACCTTAATAACACGCCTTTTCTGGGTAAGCAGCTCGCTGGGCAGCTTGGCAGTACGCATGGTGTCGCTCATACGCGACAGCCAGTAAAACAACCTGCTGTTTTTGGCATGGAAGTATATAGGCACTACCGGCACCTGCGCTTTTTTAATAAGGCGTATGGCACCTTCTTCCCACGGTTTGTCTACAATCAGCTTATCATCCTTATAGGTACTTACCTCACCTGCCGGGAAAATTCCCAGTGGGTGTCCGTCCTTAAGGTGGCGCAGTGCATCCTTAATTCCGGCAACGCTGCTCTTGGCATCCTTGTGGGTTTCAAAAGGGTTTACCGGCATTACATAAGGCTTAAGTGGCTCTATGCGATGCAAAAGGAAGTTGGCTATAATTTTAAACTGGGGTTCGCGCTCCACCATAAGTTTCAGGAGCAGTATACCGTCTATACCACCCAGTGGGTGGTTAGATACGGTTATATAAGGGCCGCTCTTTGGCAGGCGCTTCAGGTCTTCTTCAGGGATTTCAAACTTTATCTGGAATTCATCCAGCAGCGAATTAAGAAACTCCAGGTCGCTAAGGTGCTTATTGCGGTCGTATATCTTATTCAGGGTAGAAATCTTAAGCACTTTCATCAGGAGCCATCCTGACAAAGTACCTAAAAATCCGTACTTATCTGTTTTTATTGCTTTTGCAACCTCTTTAGGGGTGACTAAACTCATCTACTTTAACGTGTGTTTCGGGCAAGGAACAAAGATAACAATAATACTCAAACGAGGGAGTAAAAGTTTTCCGCACAAAACGCCCCGGAGGGGCTAAAGCGGTAATTGGTGCTAATGCCGGTTTTGTATTTATTGCAACAATATTCGTACCAAAGAAATGTTAAAACATCTCATTACGCAACTAAAAACTATAAAAAACATTTTGAAAGTAGTCCTATGTAGACATCTCTCTCCTCAGAGATTTCTCAACTCCGCTACGCTGCGTTCGAAATGGAAGAAAAAAACCACAGACTAATCTGTGGTTTCATATTAAGAAGCCTTTTTCTTCTTCTCTTTGTCTTTCTCCTTCTTTTCGGCTTCTTTGGGTTTATTCAGTTTCTTTTGCAGGGCTTTTTTATCCTTTACCCGTTTTATATGGTCGTCCATAGTGCACATAAAACCCGAGCTTAGGCAATGCAGCTTCGCTTTGTTATAGTATTCTATAGCGGTAGCGTACATTTCAAAACGCTCGTACAAAAATCCCTGTAATGAGTGCAACTCGGCCAGCGCAATGCCCGGCACCTTAAGGCCGGCTTCTATAATGCGGTTAGCATCTTCCAGCCTGCTGCGGTTTATAAGCATACGGCCATACTGCGCATATACGGGTATGTATTCCTTATCCAGGTACAGCGTCATGCGGTAGTAGTACTCGGCCTGCTTATAATCATGGAGCTGTTCTTCATAAATCTGCCCCATTAAAAAGTGTGCTCCGGCGTGTTCATCGTCGGCAGCTATAACATACTGAAGCTTTTCTATGCACTCCTCTACATTATAAGGATAGTTATCCTTAGCCTGTATGTACATTACTTCATAATTATTAATTCCCATAACTGGTACGTGTTATACATTATTAATTTACCACACAGCTGCACAGGGCAGTAACCGGCACCTTCAGGCATTGAAAAGGTCGGTTTAAAATACATACGTGCAAGTTGCTGTCCTGTTACAGCACCGGCCTGCACCTGCACACTTGTGGCTTTTGTTGGGGTTGGTTAGTTGGTTTCGCCCCCTCTCCGCCTTCCTTTATATGGAAGGTTTTTATTGTTTTTCCGGTACGCTATTACGTTGCTGTAGTGTTCTTTGCTATAAAAGACACACCCCTAACCCCTCTCAAGAGGGGAACAGCTTCACTCATACCGATAAATTTGCGCTATCAAAGGTGGTTCTTTATAAACCTTTACCACCCCGGCTTTCAGCCACCCCTCCAAGGGAGGGGAATGCTTACTCTTACCCTTTACGTTGCTCAACAACAAACCATGAACTATAAACTATGAACACCTTATCCCCTGTCCATCCTTACGATTTTCGGGGTAAAAGTTCCCAGTACATCTACCAGTTCGGTTTGCTGTGCCATTACCTCATGGATGTCTTTATATGCCATAGGCGCTTCGTCTATACTGGAGCCTATGAGCGTAACACCATGATGTGCCAGTACTTTTTTCAGTTGGCTGTTGGTAATCTCCCTTTTGGCCTGCGTGCGCGACAGTAACCTGCCCGCCCCGTGGCTCGCCGAATTGATGGACTGCACGTTGCCTTTGCCTTTTACTATAAAGCCCGGAGCCGTCATACTTCCCGGTATTATGCCCAGTACATCTTTTCCGGCAGGGGTCGCTCCCTTGCGGTGTACTACCAGTTCCTGTCCGTTTACCATTTCTTTCCAGGCAAAGTTGTGGTGGTTTTCTACCATAGCCAATGGGCGTGCGCCCAATGCCTTACTTATACGCCTGTGAATATCGTGGTGGCAAGCCGAGGCATAATCGCCGGCAAGGTTCATGGCAAGCCAGTATTCCTGTCCATCATGCGTGTCTAAATCCAGCCATGCCAAGTGTTTTGCCTCTTTGGGCAATGGAGTTTGTTTCATGGCAAGAGTTGTATACTCTTTGGCAATGTTTGCCCCAAGGCCGCGCGAACCGCTATGCGACAGCAAGCCTACATAAGTGCCCGCAGGCAGGTTTAGGGTGGCATCTTTTTCGGCAATGGTTACTATACCAAATTCCACAAAATGGTTACCTCCACCTGATGAGCCGAGTTGTTTCCAGGCCTTGTCTTTAAGGCGTTTTACAAACGGAATATGATTAAACTCGCTGCGCTCAAAAATGGCGTGGTCTGCCGGACTCCTGTGTACTTCACTCATCCCGAATTTGGTGTGCTCGTTCAAAATATTTACATATTTGTCCTTTGCACCATCCAGGTAACTGGGGTCTATGTCATAAACGGTAAGGCACATACGGCAGCCAATATCTACGCCTACACCATACGGTATTACGGCGTTTTCGGTAGCCAGTACCCCGCCTATGGGCAGGCCGTAGCCCCCATGACCGTCGGGCATAAGGGCTCCGAGTTTACTTATGGGCAGTTTCAGTGCGGTATACAACTGGTCTTTAGCCTCGCGGGCTATGCCGTCTTCACCAAAAATGGTGTACGGTGCACGCTGCGTATTCAGTTGGCGGCTTTCGGTTTTCTTCGCTTCCAGCAGCGCCTCGGCGGTACGGCCCATAATACCGTCGCCCATGTATTCCTGCGGGTTTGCCAATACTTCTTTCAGCATGACCAATACCCGTTCTCTTGATTCGCGCTTGTGGAATTTTTTCATATCATCCAGCGCAATGGTAATTGCCTTGTTCTGCGGAAATCCTATATCTATGAGGTGGTTACCTCTAATTTTTAATTTTGCCATAAAATTTTAGTTTAGTCGAAATCCCAATGTCAAAAGTTGAAAATGGGCTTTCGGTGATTTATTATTGGCACGTTCATCTGATGGCCCGGATTTACTTCGTCAGTTCGGGCAAGCCCCTCGGGTGCAATCCGAGCCCACATTAACGCACCTTAATGACAGCGAGACATCAGTATCAATAGCTTTATCAGAATCAATGCTACCTTTATTAAGGTTGAAGCATCGATATCAAAACCGTCATTGTTAGCCTCATTACGCCTCCTTGCCATCATTTGGCGGTGTACCTCAAGGGGATCAGGACGCGGTATTATCCGTGGCATCTCTGCTTGTGGCCTTACCGGTTGGGCAGCCTGTGGCACTTGTATTGGTGCAGGTGCTTCGTACTCATAGTACAACCTACAGTGTACATCTATGCCTTCCGCTTTAGTCCAGGCCAGTATGTGCTTTTCGGCCTCTGCCGAAACATTTTCGTTAAACCTGCCCTGTGCCTGTACAATAGCATTTTCAGTAACGCTGTATTCCAGTGTGGCAAGCGTATAATAACCATCGTAGTCTGCATTAAAACTTCTTACCGAAAAGATGGCAATTTCACCCTCAGCACAATCATCTGCGTAGTCAGCAACACAGTGGCTCATTTCACGGCCTTCTTCGTATAGTTCTTCAGAGGTTACCAACTGCACAATACGGTAGGTGTACATTTCCTCAACAGCTTCGTAGTCGGCTATCGCTACAGGTTTCCAGTCGCCCCGCATTTCGGCAGCAAGCCTTTTGGCCTTTTCCACCTCGTGTTCGCGGGCGGCTTTTACCAGTGCAGCCCATGCACGGCCTTTCAGTTTAAAACCGGTTGCCTCGCCATGCTTTTCCGCCACATAACCCATAACCGATTCTACCTCTACAAACTGGGCACCACGGGCGTGCTTAGCCACAAACTGTATCATCTTTGCCCTGAATGCATTGTCTTTTATCTCGGCTACATTTACAGACCATGCTATGTTTTCGGCAAGCTTATGCGTAGCACCGTAACCCAGTGCCTGCGCCCTCCTTATGGCTTGGTCTATAGTGTACACATGGCCCGGCGTGTTCCTGAACTCGTGCGCCATTTTGTGTGTAAACTTAGCCGGAAATGCACACAGGCTTAACACACTGTCGCCCCTGCCCAGCTGTATGTACCACAGCATGTGTACTATATTGCTTTCGGCAAATACATGCTCCATAAACTGCGGCACCTCATACACTGCAAACAAATACCTGATAATGCTTGCCAGTTGGCCATCGGCAGTAAGGCTGTCTTTTGTCCAGTCTTCTATAGGCCTTACGGTTTTGTTACCAAACCGGCTGATGTTTGCCAGTACGTCTATATACGCCGGATTTCTAAGCACACCGTAGCATTTTTTGCCGTACATAACCATAAGCAACCTGTAAAATGTTTCGCGTTTCCAGGTGTGGTTTGCAGCGCTCATGGCTGCAAAATGATTGTGTATGGTAGCTTCTATGCTATCGCCTGCCATAGTGGCGCCCGGCGGATTGTGGTAAAGTTGCTCTACCAGCGCCGGGAAGCGTATTGCAAAAGGCGCAAGTTGTGTGTTTAGTGTTTCCATGGCTTTTAGCGTTGTGGCAAACACCTGGTTTGGCTGGTTAAGGCTGCACTAAGTGATTGCCGGGTTTGTTGTTTTTTTGAACATTTATTTATTTTTTAGTCGAAAGTCGAAGGCCCGATGCCTGACGTCCGACGATTGTTTTGTTATTATTTTACTGAAACACAATTGTTCCATGTCGACGATAGGAGACATCTCAGTATGAGTATTGAGATTCCTCCACTGCGCTGCGCTCCGGTCGGAATGGAAGAACCCATCCACGCTATCCTGCGCTCAGAACCACCCCGCCCTGCGGGCACCCCTCCGGTGGAGGGGAATAAAAAAAGCCCGGTCGTTAACGGGACCGGGCTTTTACCTTTGTTAAGGTGTAATTCCTCCTTTCACAAGGGAATATGCGGTCCTGTGCCATAGCCGTTTTGCCCGAATAACTCAGGACGGCTTACGCTTGGTATGTATACAATGTGTTGTAGCATGTGCAAATAAAAAGCCCCGGAACTTGCGTTACGGGGCCTGTATATGTGTTATGAATATATTTTATCTATCCAAAATTAATTACACAATACCCCATCGCCGGTGCAAGTACTCCGCCTGCATCCTGTAGCTTTATGTTAGATATTGTGAAACGCATTTTTTCTAGTTTTTATCTTGTTGTTAAACGTGGTGCAAATGTATAGCATTTGTTTTTTATAAACCAAACATTTTCAGTTATTTATAATTAGTCTACTTTTTCTGAAGGGTTTTTCTGATGTTTTTCCACGTACTCTTTTATGGGCAAACCACCCACTATAACATCCTTAACCACAGCCACTTCGCACCTTACAGATACTACAGCATACGCCGGCAATTTATTCTCATTATTATTGTTTTCGCTGTACAAAATTTCTGCATCAGGTGCCTTGCTTTCTTCCATATAAAAGCGGTTAAACTTAAAATCAAAGTGCTGTATTCCGTCATAATTATATCCTATATCTACCAAAACATAATCTCCTTTCTCAGGTTTTTTGGTTTGAAGTTTGGTTACTTTAGCAAAACCTTCTTTGTCCTTGCCCAGCAGTGCGTACACTTTTTCATCTTCACTAAACTGGTATTTCTTGGCACGAATGGTATCAGCCTCAAAATCCAGCCAAATATATTTACCCCTAAAAGGATCGGTAGGGTCTATCGGCTTTGTCTTAAATTTATACTCGGTTCCTCCGCTATAGGCAAGTTCATTTTCGTACGCCATTTGTCCCGGTATGGCCAGTTGTATAATAGCCATAGCTGCAAAACCAATTAATAATATTTTAGTTTTCATGAGGTTGTGGTTTTAAGGTTTGTTGTTTTCGTTTGCTTACGGTATAATTGGCTACAAAAAAGCCTGCTCCTACCCCCACAAACAACAGCCCGCGGACTACAAAACTAAGGTCGGTATCAAAAAAGCGACAGCCGGCAAGTATGGTAATTATAATAAGCCCAAAGTTTACTAAGGGATAATTCAGTTTATGTATACCTTTTCTTATATACCACAAACCTGTGGCAAGTGCCAGTAAGTTAGTAACCACGGCTGCGAAGGCAGGCGACAACACAGACAATACATAAACAAGTAATAATGTTACTGATAGAAACTGAACCGGATCGGTATCTTTCTTCTTCAGATTCCTGAATATCATAAAAACAATTCCTAAAATCATTAATACAAATACCACTATATAACCCGCAGATATTTTATTCATAAATAGGTTCCACATATCACGGAATGACCCAACAAACATTATTACAGAAAGTCCTGTTATACCTACAAACGTATATACACGCGACAGTTGCGGCAGTTTGCCCAACAGGTATAGTAACCCAAAAAACACCATGAAAAGCAACAGGGAAAAATTACCCGTATGCGAAAAAAAGGTGGTTGCAGCTATGATAAATGATGTAGGCATCAGCACATGCAGTACACGGGTCATACGGCCTTCGGGGTCATTTTTAATAAGGCTGTAGTAGTACGGTAGCACAATGGCTATTAGTGCCAAATACCAGTACGGTTCTTCATACGGGTACTTCCATAAGCTTTTATTAACTACGTACACAACAGCCATGATAAGGTGCAGCACCACAACGGCATTACTGCGCAACAAGTACATAACCGGCGCACACAGCAGCGCCCAAGTAAGCAGGAATTTAGGAAAATCGCCACTAATGTTGTAAATCTGTGCCACCAGCGATATGCTTGCCCCTACCGAAAAGAATACCAGTACCGCCGCGGTTTCTTTAAAAGCAACGCTCTTGTTTTTAATAATACAATACGCCGCGAAGGCTTGCGAAAGTAACAGTGGTGTAAAAGCCAAAATGGTTTTTACCTGTCGGGAAAAGTTATCCCAGTTGTGGGCAAAAATGAGAATGATGCCCAGCCCTACCAGTATACCGCCCAGGGCGGCAAATATGGCAAGCAGCGGATTAGCTTGCTGTTGCTTTTTGGTAAGGTAGTATTGTTCTATATCCCAAACGGTTTGGGGTGTAATTACGTTTGCGTGGAGCAATTCGTCCAGGTCTTTTTTTGGTATAGCCATGGTATAGCGGTTTTGGTTAAAGATAAAAAAAATGGCTGATTGGTTTTGCCCTACTCTTTGTGCACATCTTTAAAACGCAACATATCGGCAAGGCGTTGTTCTTTTTCGTTATCAAACCCACAAGATGACTCAAATTTTTTAGGGTTACTGTAGGTATTAAACAGCATATCCCACCATACTATATCGCCGTAATTGTTTGTGTGTTTGTTGTACTCGTGGTGAATGCGGTGCATTTCCGGACGCTGAAAAATATAGCCCACTCACTGTGGTGTTTTTATATTGGTATGGTAAAAGAATTCGCCCAGTGCGGTACACACGGTATAGATTCCGGCTGCCTCTAAATTTAAGCCAAGTAACGTGTACACCAGCAGGCTGCCTATAATGCTGTTTACCACCATTTCTACAGGATGCTTGTAAAACGAGGTAATAACCTCTATGCGTTGCGGGCTGTGGTGTATTTGGTGGAAATGCCTCCACAAAAAATCCGACTCATGCCTCCAGCGGTGCCACCAGTAAAAGATAAATGTGGCTATAAAGTAGGCAAATATGCCACCCAGCGCATTTGGCACATACTCAGAAATATGAAAAACCGAGTAGGCCGAAAGCCATTTTTCCCAACTGATGCCGGCAAGCAGCACCACAGCAAGTTGGATAAAATTTACGCCCAGCACCCGAATGGTCCAGGTGGGTACGTGGGGCAGTTTCCAGCCCAGGTTCATCCGCTCTATAAGGAAGCATACGGCAAACGAAATAAATATTATTGGAAGCATAATGTATGGTTTTGGTTTGTTAAGTATTGTAGCAATTACCACACCTACAAGGTTTTTAAAACCTTGCAGGAGGGCAAATCATCACATTGAGACTCCTTCGCTTCGCTGCGGTCGGAATTGAAAAGGCTGGTTGGTTTGTTAAGTATCGAAAAGTAAAAAAAGCCCCGCAGCGCATTGCTGCAACTACAGGGCACCGCTAAGGCGTTTATATATTTTGCTCGTCTATCAGCTTGGCATCACGGGTGTTTTTCTGTACGGCTATGGCCGAGAATACGCTCATGGCAAAGGCCATTCCGTAAAAGCCCTTTTCGCTTAGCAGCAGGTCGGCGTTCCATAAACCTATAACAAGCAGTACTATACTGGCTATGGTAGCAAACCAGCTCAGGCCGTAGTACAGTTCGGTTACGGGTAGTCCTTCGGCTTTGTCCCTTACGCTTTTTTGTACCGATATTACAGCAAACAAACCGAACAGCAGTATGGTAAAGTAGTAGCCTTTTTCGTTTAGCTCCATCGTGGCATTCCACAATCCTACTATATAGCCTACTACTCCGGCAAGTAACGCTGCCCATGAGGCGCCTATAAACGCACCGGTAGGTTTCATAGGGTTGCGCCCGTTTGTGTTGTTGTCTTTTTTAGAGGTTGAAGTTGTAGCTTCGTTTACGTCAAATGTTCTTAGCGGTTCCATAATTTTAAAAATGTTTTGGTTGTTATTTCTGAGGCAAAGGTGCGCCGGAAATCCTCCCCCGGAAAACCAACATTAAAACAAAACTGACGATATAATTTTTTATTTTATATTTGATATGTCCTATTTTATATTGTTATATGAATGCCATACCTGAGATAATATCGTTAATGAATGAAGATGATAAACGGGATTTTACCTTATATCTTCGCAATAAGAACAAGCGCAACGACGTAAAGAACACCCGCCTGTTTAAACTCATAGAAACTGACGATATAATTAATGCAAAAAAATTATATAAAGGGCAAAATAATAACGATGCCTACCACGCATTGCGCAAAAGGCTGCACGATAGCCTGGTGCAGTTTATGGCAAACCGTACGTTTGAAACCGCTACAGGCGAAGCTCACGAGGTACTGCGGCTGCTGGTGGTAAGCCGGTTCTTCCTGGAACATAACCTTACCAAGACCGCGTTTAAATGCCTGGCCAAAGCCGAAGCCCGCGCGCTTCCGCTGGAACAGTTTAGCCTGCTGAACGAAATTTACCTTACCCGCATACAGTATGCCCACCTTAACCCTGCCGAAGACCTGACTGCTCTGGTAAAAAAGTACCAGGTAAACACCCGACAAATGCAGCGCGAAGCCCAACTAAACATCGGCTATGCCCTGCTGCGCCGAGAACTGCATGATATTCATTTAAAGGGTAAGGTGGTCGATTTTCGTACGCTGGTGCTGGGCACGGTAAAACAACTGGGCGTTTCGCTTAACGAGGTGCTTACCTACAAATCGCTGTACCAAATGCTGTTTATAGCCAACGAGTATGCTACCATGAACCACAATTTTACCCTGGTAGAACCCTTTGTAAAACGCAGCTATGAGTTTATAGAATCTAAAAAGGAAAGCAGCGACAGCCAGCTCTACTACCATATTTATGTGATTTACTTTTTGGCAAACATCAACTTCAGGAATCACCGTTTTAGCGAAAGTCAAAGCTACCTTGCCCACATGAGCGCGCTTATGCAAAAGCAGAGTAATCGTTACCACAGCCGGTTTTATTTAAGGCATCAGTTGCTTGTGGCACTCAACCTGCATTTTAGTGGTCAGCCCACGGAGGCTTTGGTAATAGCCGAAAAAGCCCTGAAATCGGCCACTAAAAAATCGGCTCCCGAAGACGTAAACGACCTGCGCGCCTGTATAGCTATGTTCCTGGTACAGCACCGCAACCGTACCGCCTTAAAGTACATGGCGCAGTTTACCCATACCGATGCGTGGTATGAAAAAAAGCTGGGGATGCTATGGACAATTCGCAAAGCCTTGCTTGAAATACTAATGCACGCCCAGTTTGAAAACGAAGAACTGGCATTGGCACGACTGAAAAGCTTTAAGCGCCGTTATAAAAAATACCTGGAAGAAGTACGCGAGCAACGCGTTATGGAATTTGCCTTAATGGTAGAGCGCTGCATACTAAAACCCGAAATGGCACAGCACCCTGATTTTAAATCCGGCATTCTCAGCATAATGAACCCGGCTATAAAAGAGGATATTTTTGTGATAAGCTTTTTGGGTTGGCTTATTGCAATGGCAGAAAAGAAAACCCCGTATGAAGCGGCTTTGGGTTTATTATAGATTTTGACAGCAACTGATAACTAAGAACTCGGGATAGCCGCAATAAGCTTTTTGGTATATTCCTTTTGCGGATGGGCATACAGTGCATCGGCCTCGTTCATTTCCTCTATCTGTCCTTTGTTCATTACCAGTACCTGGTCGCTCATGTATTTTACCACGGCAAGGTCGTGCGAAATGAATATGTACGTAAACCCAAAGTTTTCTTTAAGTTCATTCAGCAAATTAAGTACCTGCGCCTGTACCGAAATATCCAGCGCCGAAACACTTTCGTCGCATACTATAAGTTTAGGTTGCAGTGCTATGGTACGCGCTATGCCTATACGCTGGCGCTGGCCTCCGCTAAACTCGTGCGGGTAGCGGTTAAAGTGCTCCTCGCCCAGGCCAGTGCGGTGCAGTATTTCTATGGCTTTTTCGCGGCGTTCGGCTTCGGTTTTATACAGCTTGTGTACTTTCATAGGTTCCATAATAGCCTGCCCAACCGTAAGGCGGGGGTTAAGCGACGAATACGGATCCTGGAAAATAATTTGTATTTCCTTACGCAGTTCGCGTATTTCTTTGTCCGATAATTTGGTAAGGTCTTTTCCACGGTACAGTATCTTTCCGGCGGTGGCTTTATCTAATTGAAGGATTGCATTGCCCAGCGTACTCTTGCCGCAACCCGATTCGCCCACAAGGCCCAGGGTTTCGCCTTCATATATCTTAAAGCTTACATCGTTAACCGCCTTAAATGTGGCTTTTTTACCAAAAAGCCCGGCGTTAGACATGTATTCTTTTTCTACGTTAATTACTTCCAGGAGTGGTGCCTGGCTGTACAGTTTTTTGTGGTCTTCGGCACGCTGTGCAGGGGTAACCTCAGCAGTATTTACAGTATCGTTCAGGAAATCCTGAATGGTAGGCAGGCGTTTCAGCCTTACGTCCAGTGACGGACGCGAGCTGATAAGCGCTTTAGTATAGGTATGCTGCGGGTTGTTAAAAATGTCTTTCGCATTGCCCTGCTCCACAATATCACCGCGAAACATAACCACAACGCGGTTAGCTATTTCGCTAACCAATGACAGGTCGTGCGAAATGAAAATGATGCTCATGCCCGTTTGCTGTTGGAGCTCCTTAAGCAGCAGTACTATTTCTTTTTGTACCGTAACATCCAGAGCCGTGGTAGGCTCGTCGGCAATAAGAATTTTAGGGTTGCACGCTATGGCCATGGCTATCATAACACGCTGCTTTTGCCCACCCGAAATTTCGTGTGGGTAGCGGTTGTATATGGCATCAGGATTAGGCAGTTTCACTTTTGAAAACAGCTCTAATACCTTAGCCTTTATTTCCGTGCTTGATAACGAGGTATGTTCCTGCAAAATCTCCGCAACCTGAAAACCGCACTTTAACGACGGGTTTAATGAACTCATGGGCTCCTGGAAAATCATGCTGATTTCACCACCACGCAGTTTGCGCAGTTCCTTTTGGCTTAAAGCCGAAACATCGTTACCGTTAAACGTAATGCTGCCACCGGTAACCTGCAGTATGCCTTTTGGCAATAGCCCCATAACTGCCAGCGAGGTAACTGATTTACCACTGCCCGATTCGCCTACGATGCCCAGCACCTCATTTTGTGCCAAATGGAAATTGCTCCCTTTTACTATGGGAGTCCACTGGCCTTCCTTGCGGGCCGAAACGGTAAGGTTTTCTATACTAAGCAGCGGGTTCATGCGGTAAAGATAGGGGTTTTTGTTTGTGGTTCATAGTTCATGGTTTATTGTTGCTGACGCTGCTGTGTTTGAAATTCGCAGAGTCCAACAACCAACAACCAACAACCATCAACCAAAAAACTAAACATGCACCACCTCGTCATCCACCAGCAAAGCCTCACGGCGAAAACGCAGCAGTATCTGCGCGGTGGCTATCACGTCTTTTTCGCAGTAGGTAACTATGCGGTCTATGTCTTTTTCTACGTGGTACACGTGGCCTACCTGGCTGCCGTCTATATCGTCTTTAGGCGATGGTATGCCCAGTATCTTGGTAAGCAGGCGCAGTGAGGTAAAACTTTTATAATCGCCAAATTTCCATAGTTCCATGGTGTCCAGGTGGGGTACTTCCCAGGGCTTTTTACCAAAGAGGTTTAGCTTGCCCGGCAGTGGTACGCTGTTTATAATCATGCGGCGGGCAATGTACGGAATGTCAAACTCCTTAGCGTTGTGCCCGCACAATATGTGTTGTGGCTGTGCAAAATGGTTGTTTATGAGGTTGCTGAAATCGCGCAGTATTTTTTCTTCCTCACCAAAAAAAGAGGTCACCCTAAAGTGGCGTATGTCGTTCTTAAAGGTAAAGAACCCTGCTGAAATGCAAATAATCTTGCCAAACTCTGCCCATATGCCTGCGCGCTCATAAAACTCCTCTGCGCTTACATCTTCCTTGCGCTGGTAAGCTGTTTTCATGGCATAGAGTTCTTTCAGCTCATCGTCGAGCAGGTTATAGTCCGGCTGTTCGGGCACGGTTTCTATATCTATGAACAGTATGTTTTCTATCCTTACTTTTTCGAGCATTTTTCAGTGTTGTTATACTACCTATTCGGTTATTTTTTCAATAAGGAAATCTATAAAATTATTGGCGTATTTGTTAGTAGGCGTGTTCAGGTACACCGGAAATTCTCCGCTGGCATCGGCTTCAGTCAGCTTAAAAAAGTAGGTACCGTCTATATCAGATATGTATATTATCAATGCACTTTCGTCCGAATAGCCTTCTTCGCGGTTCATTTCGTTTACATATACTATATCGCCGCCTACTACTTCGTCAAAGTCTACCTCATAAATACTCAATACCTCTTCGCCATACACTTCGCCTCCGCAAAAGTTTTTCAGCCACCACACATACGAGGGCGGAAGCTTTAGCTGCAAGCGTGCTTCGGCGGCGGCAATCCATTCTTCAGATACGCCTACGCCAAACTCGGCAAACTCTACAATATCCGGGTTCTGGTTTACCAGAGCTATGAGTTTTTCATATTGCATAAACAAGCACTGTAATGTTATTCCATATTTCTTTTATTACCCTCGCCGTCTTCGGGTTTCATTTTGCCCAGCATCTTGTAGGCTTCGTCTACGTATACATAAAAGTCGTTGCTGTGTGGGTCGTAGTTTGGCTCGGTCTTTTTAGTTTGGTAACCTTTAGTATGGCCCAGGCGTACAATAACCAAATTATCTTGGGGAATGCAAATAACAAACTGCCCCAGGTGGCCGCGCATATAGTACATTTTTTTGCCCATATAATTGTTTATCCACCAGCCGTAGCCGTACTGCGGACTATCGGCAAAACGTGGCGTAACCATACGAGCTACATCGGTACTGTCTAAAACCTTAGTGCCGTTCCAGTCGCCATTATGCAGGAAGAGCTTGCCAAAACGCGCAAAATCACGCGCATTGCTGCCCACGCAGCAGTAGGCTTTTTCTATACCGTCTTTTTTATCCAGCTGCCACAGTGCGTCCTGTTCCATACCCATAGGCTTCCAGAATTTATCAGACACGTAGTCGCTCAGGGTTTGCCCGGTCGCTTTGGTAATCACCATAGCCAGGAGTTCGGTAGCGCCACTTACGTATACAAACTTTTTGCCCGGTTCTTCAGTCACTGGTACATTCAGCATGGTTTGTTCCAGGTGGTCGCCGAAATAGGCACGGGTAGTAATGCTAAAGGCGCTGGCATATTCTTCATCCCAGTCTAAGCCTGTAGCCATAGACGACAGGTCGCCCACGGTAAGCTTAGCCGAAAGCCCTTTTGTAAACTCCGGGAAAAAATCACCCACCTTTTGGTCAAGGCTCTTTATTTTTCCTTCTTCAATGGCTTTAAATAGTGCTGCCGAAGTAATACTCTTAGCCATACTGAACGAGTTGCTCTTACTCTCCGGCCCGTAACCGTCGTAATAGCTTTCGTGCCAAATGCTGTCGTTCTTTATGATGAGGTAAGCCACGGTACCCAGCTCTTTGTTTACGGCTTCAAGCCTGTCTGTGCCTTTTACTTTATTATAATCTTTAGCGTTTGCCCAGGGTTGTGCAGTGCCGTGATGTATGGTACGATTGTCAAAATGAACATAATCGTCCAGGTAGGCGGTGGTTTTACCGTGCAGGTACACCACGCGTACGGCTTTTATAAGATAGTCTACATCAAATATGTACATAAGCGCCACAATTATGGCTATGGGAAGTACAAACCATTTGAGGAGTTTTTTCAGGAATTTCATACAATGAGAGGTTTAATACGAATGTACAAATTATTTTGGATAAAGCGTGGTTTGCCACCCCACCCTTTGGGCACCCCTCCGGTGGAGGGGAATAACTTCACTTATGACCTAAAAACAACTCAGGAGTAAGCAACAATAAACGATGAACCATAAACAACAAACTCTTATATTTACATTATCCAAAATAATCACCTCATTAAAATGAAAAAGCTGTCGATTTTCGCACTTTTACTATGCTCGGTTGTGGCATTTTCGCAAAAAGCAAAAACAAAACCCACCAATAAAGATTACGCACAGTATGTAAATCCGTTTATAGGCACCGGCGGGCACGGACATACCTTTCCGGGAGCCACCGTTCCGTTTGGTATGGTGCAGCTTAGCCCCGATACCCGGGTAGACGGCAGCTGGGACGGCTGTAGCGGTTACCATTATTCCGACAGTGTTATTTACGGATTTTCGCATACGCACCTAAACGGTACGGGCTGTAGCGACTACGGCGACATTATGCTGATGCCTACCCTGGGCGAAGTTTCATTGGATAAAAAAGACTATAGTTCGCCATTTAAGCATGCCAATGAAACCGCTTTGGCAGGCTATTATTCGGTGCTACTGGATAATAATATTAAAGCCGAGCTTACCGCTACCCCGCGTGTGGGGTTTCATAAATATACGTTTAACAAGGCGGGTCAGGCAAACATTATCCTGGACCTAAACCACCGCGATAAACTTATTATGGGCGAAGTACGGGTTATAGACAGCAAAACCATAGAGGTATTTCGCCGCAGCGAGGCCTGGGCACGCGACCAGTACATTTATGCCCGTATAGAGTTCAGCGTCCCGGTTAAGGTTACCAAAGTAAACAACAATGCCTTTGCCCCGGCTAAGCTAACCGATACGTTTTTTGCGGGTTCGGTTTTGGCAATAAGCTTTAGCAAAGAAGTAAAGCAGGGGGAAGAATTGCTGGTTAAGGTAGCGCTTTCGCCTACGGGCTATGAGGGCGCCGCCAAAAACATGAAGGCAGAGTTACCGGGTTGGGATTTTGGCAAAACCGTTAGCAACGCACAGGCACTTTGGAACAAAGAACTCGGCAAAATAGAAATCACCGAAAAAAATAAAGACAAAAACACCGTATTTTACACCGCGCTGTACCACACCATGATGCAGCCAAATGTGGCAATGGACGTAGATGGGCAGTACCGCGGCAGGGATAACCAGCTGCACTATGCAAAAGGCTTTACCTACTACTCGGTATTCTCGTTGTGGGATACCTTTAGGGCAGCGCATCCGCTGTATACACTAATAGACAAAAAACGTACTGCCGACTTTATAAATACCTTCCTGGCGCAGTACGAGCAAGGCGGCAGGCTGCCCGTATGGGAACTTGCCAGCAACGAAACCGATTGTATGATAGGCTATCACTCGGTAAGTGTTATGGCCGATGCTATGGCAAAAGGTATTAAGGGTTTTGATTACGAAAAGGCATTTCAGGCGGCAAAGCACAGCGCCATGTTAGATCATTTGGGGCTCGATGCCTATAAGCGCAACGGTTTTATAAGCATAGACGATGAGCACGAAAGCGTATCTAAAACCCTGGAGTATGCCTACGACGACTGGTGCATAGCACAAATGGCGAAATATACCGGACATAAAGCCGATTATGAATACTTTATGATGCGCAGCCAAAACTGGAAAAACCTGTTTGACCCTACAACCAAGCACATGCGCCCAAAACGCAACGGGGGTTGGGAAACACCGTTTGACCCACGCGAAATAAACAACAACTTTACCGAAGGCAACAGCTGGCAGTACAGCTTTTTTGTACTTCAGGATATTGCCGAAATGGTTGAGGCTTATGGTGGACAGGAAGCTTTTGAAGCCAAACTCGATGAAATGTTCAGCGCACCAAGCGCCACCACCGGCCGTGAGCAGGTAGATGTAACGGGGCTTATAGGCCAGTATGCGCATGGTAATGAACCAAGCCACCACATGGCGTACCTGTACAACTATGTAGGTAAACCCGAAAAGACCCAAAAGTGGGTGCGCTATATACTGGACAATTTTTATAAAAACACCCCGGACGGACTTATAGGCAACGAAGACTGTGGACAAATGAGTGCTTGGTACGTGCTGAGCAGTTTAGGAATTTATAATGTAACGCCGGGACAGCCTTACTGGACTACTACAACACCTTATTTTGAAAAAGCTACCCTGAACCTTGAAGGAGATGTAAAAGTTGTTATTACCAAAGACACTAAATACGAAGATATGCGTAGTGTAGGCTTTCCCAATTTATATAGCGGCAACATATCGGATGCTTCGGGCGTGTTGATACCTGTGCCGGTTATAAAGGCGCCTTCCACTTCTTTTTCAGGAAGCATGGATGTGTCGTTTGAAGGGGCAAATCCTTCAGACAATATTTATTACCGCGTTAATGATGCCCGAGACTCCTACCTGCCGCCGTATCAGCTTTTCAAAAGCCCGGTTACGGTTTCCCAGCGTAATGCAATAGTGTCTTTCTATGCTGAGAGAGCTCTGCAGAACAGTGACACGATTAGGGCTTACTTCTTTAAAAAACCAAACAACTACACCATTGCCATAAAATCAAAATACGATAAGCAGTACTCGGCAGGAGGCGATGATGCATTGCTAAACGGCATACACGGCAGTACCAACTGGCGCAAGGGCGACTGGCAGGGCTACCAGGCTCAGGATTTTGAAGCAGTGGTAGATTTACAAAAAGTACAGGATGTGCACAGCATAAGCGCATCGTTTTTACAAGATACCCGTGCCTGGATTATACTACCTACCAGGGTAGAATTTTTTACCTCGATTGATGGTGTTACCTATACCCCGGCGGGCAGCGCTACCCATACGGTAGACCCGCACAATTACGAGGTTTTGGTTAAAGAACTAAGCGCCACCCTAAACACCAAAGCCCGATACGTAAAAGTAAAGGCGTACAACTTTGGTACATTACCACAATGGCACCAGGGCGCCGGTGGCGATGCCTATATTTTTACAGATGAAATCACGGTAAAGTAAAGCGTGTTTGTTGCCCCGGTAGTGCAGGGTATTCGTGAGGTAAAATTATTACCTTTGCACCCCTAAAAGGATTTAAACATCTTATTACCATGAAAAAAGATATAGTAATACCAAAGGTAGAAAACATATATGTGGCTGCATTGCAGGAGTGGAACGATGATTTTATGGAAAACACCTGGTATGCCTACCTTGTAAACGACGGTGCCGAAAAGCTGGAAACCGCTATAGTGGTAAGCAGCGCCCACGGCCTTATAGACGGTGAGGAACGCAAAACCAGCAGCCTGCGCCACGGCTTTATGGAAGTACTGCCAAACACTGCCGTAAAAATAGAAATGATAGAGGAAAGCGTACTACAGCTGGCTAACACGTTTATGGTTACCTATTTTATAGGCAATACGCTGTATGATAAAACCTTTACGTTTGCCGCAGGCAGCATAACCAAAGAAAACGCCACCCAGGAAATCCCGGTGATATACAAGGACGGGATACTTGGTAAATAGTGATAAAGTCATAAGGTCTTAAAGTCGAAAGGCATAAAGCAAGGCGTGGTATAAATCATAATTGACTGAAACGTGCCGAACAGCAATAACTTGAAACTTTAAACCTGAAACAAAAATAAGATGAACAAAATATATTACCTAAAAACCTGCTCTACCTGCATTAAGATACTTAAGCAGCTGCCTAACCTGGACAGGTTTGAGCTTCAGGATATAAAGCCTAATCCGCTTACCGAAGCCCAGCTTGATGAGCTGTACAAAATGGCAGGTAGTTATGAGGCGTTGTTCAGTCGTACCGCTACGTTGTACAAGGAGCGTGGCCTTAAAGACAAAGCCCTTACAGAGGACGATTTTAAAGCCCTGCTGCTGGAGCACTACACCTTCCTGAAACGCCCGGTTATTGTAGCAGGTGACAAGATATTTATAGGCAACAAAGCCACTACCGTACAGGAGGCTATTGACTATTTAAAGTAATATTACACACATATACAAAGGCGTTAAGGGCGGCTAACGGTGGCTGCAAACTTTTTTATTACCTTTGCTTTCAACAAAATTCGTTGCATGATACAGTCAATGACAGGCTTCGGCAAAGCTTCGCTGCAATTGCCCACCAAGAAAATCACGGTAGAAATTAAATCACTGAACAGCAAGGGTCTCGACCTGAACGTGCGTATGCCTTCGTCATTGCGCGAAATGGAGCTTGGCCTGCGCAACCGTATAGCCCAGAAACTGGAGCGCGGTAAGGTGGATTTTTCACTTTTTGTGGAAATTACCGGCGAGGAAACCACCTCTAAAATCAATGTGCCTATAGTAAAGAGCTACATTGCACAGATGAAGGAGGTAATACCCGATGGCGATGCTACCGAACTGATGAAAATGGCGGTGCGTATGCCCGATGCCCTTAAAACCGAACGCGACGAAATAGACGAGAACGAATGGGCACAAATAGAAGTGCTGGTAGATGAGGCATTGGCCAATATACTTAACTTCCGTACGGCTGAAGGCGTGGCGCTTGAAAAAGAATTCATCATCCGTATAGGGAACATCCTTAGGCTTATGAATGAAACACTGGCGTATGATGAAGAGCGTATAGCCAATGTAAAGGAACGCCTGCGCAACAGCATAGCCGACCTTGAGGTTAATGTAGACGAAAACCGTTTTGAGCAGGAGCTTATTTTCTATCTTGAAAAACTGGATATTACCGAAGAAAAAGTACGCCTGGAAAACCACCTGAACTACTTCCTGGAAACCCTTGCCGGCACAGAAGCCAACGGCCGTAAGCTGGGCTTTATAGGCCAGGAAATGGGTAGGGAAATAAACACCATGGGCAGCAAGAGCAACCATGCCCTGATGCAAAAGCTGGTGGTACAAATGAAAGACGAACTTGAAAAAATAAAAGAGCAGGTACTTAACGTGCTTTAATTAGTTGGTGGTTTTTGGTTTTTAGTTGTTGGACGTACCCTTAATTGTATCGGGTTTGAGTGCTAACAACTAACAACCAGCAACTAACAACCAAATTGAACAACACACAAACAACACTACATGAGCACTGGAGGAAAACTAATTGTATTCTCGGCACCATCAGGGTCGGGGAAAACCACTATAGTAAGGCATTTATTAAAACACCCGGAACTTAACCTGGCTTTTTCGGTTTCGGCTGCCACACGCGAAGCACGCGAGGGTGAAATAGATGGCGAACACTACCATTTTATTTCGCTGGAGGAGTTTAAGAAACACATAAAAAATGAAGACTTTGCCGAATGGGAAGAAGTATACCGCGATAACTTTTACGGCACACTAAACTCGGAAATAGAGCGTATATGGGCTCAGGGCAAAAATGTAATATTTGACATAGACGTAGCGGGCGGACTTCGCCTGAAGCGTAAATTTCCGGAGCAAACGCTGGCCGTGTTTGTAAAGCCGCCAAGTGTAGATGAGCTTAAAATCCGTCTTAAGAACCGCAGTACGGAAAGCGAAGACAAAATAAACATGCGTATTGCCAAAGCATCAGTAGAGTTAGCTACGGCACCACAGTTTGATACCATTATAAAAAATTATGACCTGCAAACCGCTCTTGACGAAGCGTATACCCTGGTTAAGGATTTTGTAGGAGCGTAAACGGTTTGTCATTGCGAGGAGGCACGACGAAGCAATCTAATTCCTGATTTTAATATGGAAGGTTACCTTAAAATTTTTAGTAAAGAGTATGGTACTGCTGAGTATAAGGCAGAAATCCCCGGGCTTATACAACTTGATAAAATTTCAGACAGCCTTACCATTCTAAAGATTTATTTTCAGGACTTGATTACTATAAGCGAAGAAGAATATACCTGGCCTGAACATGGGGCTGAGGTAATGCTGGCTAACTATGCTGTAGAAATTAGTACCCTCGACGAACTTGATGGTAAAACTATAGTGCTTAAAGAAGGATTTACCCCTGATATACTTTTTGCAATGTTGAGTGTTTGGGATGGTCAATCCTTGAATAATAATAAAATCATGTTTACAAAAATTGCAGAGGGTTGCTTCCGGGTTTTCTGGACGGGGTATTTTGGTGATGGCAAGCAGGAGGATGATGTAGAACTCGAAATGATAGCCTATCAAACTAATGACCTAGTTACGCCGCTGTGTGATCATACGGAAGAATTGATAGAATATTATACTAATCGGATTTAAAATCCTGATAGCGAATGAAAATAGGGCTTTACTTCGGTACGTTTAATCCCATACATGCCGGGCATCTTATCATAGCAAACCACATGGCCGAATACAGCGGCCTGGATCAGATATGGCTGGTAGTAACCCCGCACAACCCACATAAAAAGAAAAGCACCCTGCTGGACGACCACCACCGCCTGCAAATGGTGCACCTTGCCGTAGAAGATTACCCTAAGCTAAAACCCAGCGATGTAGAGTTTCGCCTGCCGCAGCCTAATTACACAGTAAATACGCTGGCACACCTGCAGGAAAAATTCCCAACGCATGAGTTTTCACTGATTATGGGCGAAGACAACCTGAACACCCTGCACAAGTGGAAAAACTACGAGGTACTGCTGCAAAACCACAACATTTACGTATACCCGCGCCTGGACAACGGCACTCCGGACGATGCTATAGCCCAGCATCTTGCCATACACAGGGTAGGCGCTCCGGTTATAGAGTTGTCCAGTACATTTATACGCCAAAGCATAAAAGACGGTAAAAATGTACGCCCCATGCTGCCCCATAAGGTATGGGAATATATAGAACACAATCTTTTCTATAAAAAGTAGCCAAAATCTATACTAAAATCGTTTATTTCCGTATCTTTTTGACATGGAAGAAAAAGATACAGAACCTGAAAATTTTTCAGAATTTGAAGGCGTGCAACTACAATACCGCCGCAGCCTGCTGCCGTGGTACATTTGGGGCATACTGGGTGTATATAGTGCTTTTAGCATAATATCATTGGCTTCAGATGTGTGGGGCTATTTTCAGGGGTATGTATTTACATTCGAAATGTTTCGTACATCGCTGCTCATTCCGTATCCGCTTTACCCCATAGTATCGGTTGTCATCCTTATAGCCATTACAGTATGCTATCTTATGCTGCTTTTAGAAAAGAAAAAAGCGGCACGCATCACGCTGGTTTGCTTTTCTGTGCTATTGGCCTTTTGTACCGCATTGCTGGTATCGGGGCTTATTACGGGGCATTTTTACCTGCGGCTGGAAATGCTTATCTGTATGGATATAGTACTCAGGATGAAAGACATAAAACGCGACTGGGAAAACAATGCCATACCACACCAAAAAAATGAAGATTAGCATTTTTTGGACACCAAAACACTTCTTAACATTTTTTACAGAGATAAAAAGCGCGTAATATGTAAATTAGATGTAAAATAAAAGGCACCTGCACAATTGCGCAAATGCCTTCTAAAACACCAAAAACAAAAAATTTAACTAACCTTGTTGTAATCCTTCGAATTAAACAAAATTCAATATAATAACGTGGGCTGCAGGGTTTCATTGCATTAATTAACGCTTAAAAATGTTAATTTTTATATATTAACAATTGGGTAGTAGTATTATAATGTGCCTGCATACGTTAAATTTGACTATTTTTGGCGCGCCTAAATAAATGTAAGAATGAGCAGTACTCCTAAGTTTGCGGTGATTGGTGGCGGAAGCTGGGCTACAGCCATAGCCAAAATGCTGTGCGTTAATGTAGATAAAATAGCCTGGTACATGCGCAATACCAATGCAATAGAGCATATACAGGAACATAACCACAACCCTAATTACCTTAGTTCGGTAGAATTTGATACTGATCAGCTGCTACTTACCAGCGATATAAACGAAGCGGTAGACTACGCCGATTATGTAATATTTGCCATTCCCAGTGCATTCCTTAGCAAGGAGCTTGAAAAACTTACCGTAAGCCTGGAAGGCAAGGTGGTGTTTAGCGCCATTAAGGGTATAGTGCCCGAAACCAGCCTCATTGTAGGCGAGCATTTCCATAACGTATACAATATAGAATACGACAACATAGGCGTGATTACAGGCCCGTGCCACGCCGAAGAGGTGGCCCTGGAACGCCTTAGTTACCTTACCATAGCCTGCGGCGACCAGAAAAAGGCGAAGATTGTAGGCAAGAACCTTAACAGCTATTACATTAAAACCAAAATATCGGATGATATTGTGGGTACAGAATATGCTGCTATGCTAAAGAACATTTATGCCATAGCTGCGGGTATAGCCCACGGCCTTGGGTATGGCGACAACTTTCAGTCGGTGCTGATGAGCAATGCCATACGCGAAATGAAGAAGTTCATCCGCAAGGTACATAAAATGAAGCGTAACATAAACAACTCGGCTTACCTGGGCGACTTGCTGGTAACGGGGTACTCGGTGTTTTCGCGAAACAGGATGTTCGGTAACATGATAGGCAAAGGCTATACCGTAAAAAGCGCCATGATGGAAATGAGCATGGTAGCCGAGGGTTACTACGCTACCAAAAGTGCCTATAAGCTAAACGAAGAATATAAGGCCAAGACCCCGATTATAGATGCGGTATACGCCATACTATACGAAGGAAAAGATGCCAAGCAGGTATTTAAAAAACTAACCGAAAAACTGGACTAACCCTACATGAATAATAGCGACCACCTGATTAACCATCCTGCTGTATTGGCCATTTTCGGTATTACGGTGATTGTTATGCTGCTGCTGGATCTGGGCGTTTTTAACCGCAAAAGCCATGAAGTTAGCAACAAGGAAGCCCTGACATGGAGTGTGGTGTGGATAACCCTGAGCATGCTGTTTAGCGGGGTGCTGTACTATACCATGGGTTTTGATACGTTTGCAAAATTCCAGAGTGCGTACTGGATAGAAAAGGCCCTTTCTGTAGACAACCTGTTTGTGTTTATTATGGTATTCGGGTTTTTTAATGTGCCAAAGCACCTGCACCACAAGGTATTGTTCTGGGGGATAATAGGTGCGCTGGTTTTCCGTGCCATATTCATTTTTACAGGGGTAGAGCTGATTAACCTTACCTACCTACCTGCCATGACTATCTTTGGCGAAAGCGTAAAGATAAACGCCGTGCTTACCATTTTTGGTATTTTCCTTATAGGGGCGGGTATAAAATCATGGGGCGCCAATGACGATGACGACGGGGAAAAAGACTTTTCCAAAAGCCCCGGAGCGCGCCTGGTACACCGCTTTTTTAATGTAACAAACAGCTATGAAAGCGGCAACTTTTTCACCATAGAAAATGGCAAACGCCTTGCTACACCACTGCTGGTAGTAGTAGCCGTTATAGAATTTACAGACCTTATCTTTGCGGTAGACAGCATCCCTGCTATATTTGCCATTGCCCCAAAAGATCCGCTGATACTGTACACCAGTAATATTTTTGCTATACTTGGGCTAAGGGCGCTGTATTTCCTGTTGGCCAACTTCATGTATATGTTCAGCAAGCTGCACTATGGCCTGGCCATTATACTTGCGTTTATTGGCACCAAAATGCTTATCAGCCCATTTGTGCATATATCGTCGCCTATTTCATTGGGAGTAGTGTGCGGGGTATTGCTGCTTTCGGTAATTGCTTCGCTGGTTTTTAAGAAAAAGGAGGCGTAAATTTTATCCACCTTTCAGGCATATTTCGCACTCAAGACTTTGGAATTTGTATGCCCAAAAAATAAAACATAATGCGTAGGTAAGTAACGTAAACAGTATACGGGGTTTTGTCCAAAATTTTATTACAGAGAATAGCACTATAATTCCGCTAATAGGATAAAGTAATATTACCAGTAATGACGGAGCAAAGTGCCCATTTGCCATTTTTTGCTCATAGGGCAATAACCAATATGCAAAAGCAATATTTATTACTGTGAGAAATAGTAGAGACAATAGTATTTGTTTCATCGGCTTGGTTGGTTTTTTGTTTTCCTAATCAGATTCCCTTACGCTTACAATATTATTCACAATCATATCCGCATGCACGCGGCTGTTTTCTATAAACCACTTATGGGTTTCCATACCGCCGCACACCACCCCCGCCAGGTACAGTCCGGGTACATTCGTCTCCATGGTATCGGGGTTGTACTGCGGTATGCACAGGTTGTCGTTACTTAGGGCAATTCCGCAGCGGGTTAAAAAATCAATATCCGGCCTGTAACCCGTAAGCGCCAATACAAAATCGGCTTCCACAGTTACAGGGCCCTCGGGGGTAAGCACCTCTACTTCTTTCTCACGTATTGCGGTTATGCTACTATAAAAATGCGCCGTAATGCTGCCCTCGGCAATGCGGTTTTCTATATCGGGTTTAATCCAGTATTTTACACGGTCGTTAATTTCGCCTTTGCGAATGACCATAGTAACCTCAGCCCCTTTGTGCCAACACTCCAGTGCGGCATCTACGCTACTGTTATTGGCACCCACTACCACAATTTTACGGAAGGCATACTCGTGTGCTTCTTTGTAATAGTGGCGCACGTGCGGCAGGTTTTCGCCCGGCACATCCATATATACAGGAATATCGTAGAAACCGGTAGCAATTACCACATTTTCGGCAGTATAAGTTGCCTTATCAGAAATAACATTAAAAAATCCATCTTCCTGCTTTTGTACCGAAGTCACCTTTTCAAACAGGTTAATGTTCAGCTTAAAATGCTTTTGTATGTTGCGATAGTATTCCAGCGCTTCCTGCCTACCCGGTTTCGGGGCAATACAGCTAAAGGGTACATCGCCTATTTCTAAGCGCTCTGCTGTACTGAAAAATGTCATGTACAGCGGATAGTTGAACAGGCTGTTTACCAGCGCGCCTTTTTCAAGAATAAGGTAATTCAGCCCCTTGCGCTTGGCAGCAATGGCGCACGCCATGCCTATGGGGCCACCGCCTATAATTATAACATCGTATTTTACTTCCATGTGTTGTACGGGTTACGGCTCAGGTAGGCGTTGTAGTAACGCTCCTGTCCGGTTACTTCGGCACCCAGCCATTCGGGTTTTACAAAGGCTTCGTGCTCATCGGTCAGCTCTATTTCGGCAATAACCAGCCCGGCATTATCGCCCAGGAACTCGTCTACCTCATAGGTGTGATTGCCCGCCTTTACCTCATAACGGATTTTATCTATGGCACCCGGTTCGCACAGGGCAAAAAGCTGTTCGGCTTCGGTAACAGGGATTTCCTTTTCCCATTCAAAACGGGTAGTACCGCTGTCGTTGCCCCTGCCTTTTATGGTAAGGAAGCCTTTATCACCCTTAATGCGTACACGCACGGTACGATCGGGGTGCGATGAAAGATACCCCTGGGTAATGCGTTTATTGGCGAAAGCCGCTGTTTTATAGTCGTCTGCAAGGATAAGGAACTTGCGCTCGGTTTCTGTCATGATTGTGAGATATTGCAGTGGCAATTTACGGAATAATGGGGACATAAATAATAAACCCGGAGCGAGTCCGGGTTTAGTTAAACGTACATTTTGAGGTTAGTCCTATTTTATAAGTGTATATTTCCCGGTTACAGTTCCTGAGGGTGCAGCACTGAAATTAATAGTAAACCCAGTCGACGTAATATTTGTTATATACCAACCACTTGAACCAATGCTTCCTGTAGGAGTCCATAAAACATTTGACGGTGTAAAGCCAGGCGTGGTATATGTAACGGTATAACTTGTTGCTCCTGTAAAGCTGGTAGATGCAGGGCCATTAACAACCGTTGCAAATGCAGGGGTTACCCATTCAGGTTTTGTGGTATACGTTAACAACTGACCTGTTGTGCCCGCAGGTGTTGTAAGTAGCGATTTTGCACCTTGATAAACTACACCGTTTGTAACTCCGTCTTTAGGAAGAAGGTTTACAAAACCACTTTTTACATTAGCACTGCTAATAGCAAGGGAAAAAGAGGGTGTTCCGGCGGCAATTTTGTATTTTATATCGCCAAAGTAGCCGCTTCCGGTGGTATTGTACTCTCCTGCAATATAAGCCAATGCAGCTGTGGGAGTATCATCTATCACAGTCATTTGGTCAGCAAAGAAATTTTCATTCAGTTCAAACCATATTGCACGGTGTAGGTTGGTGCTGGTTCCCCTCCACGCATTGGTTACGGCTATGTTTTCTGCTATCACGTTTGTATTCCGCGTTGCCTTAAATCCATATTCGCCAGCTCCTGTTGATGAAATATCTTTTAAAACAACTTTTGTGTTTAAATCGGCTAAAACATCTATAGTTCCACTACTATCTACTGCAATATGAGAAATGTCTGCATATTTTGTATTATAAACACTTAAACCTTTCTCCTTGGAATGTTTGATGGCAATGTTGTCTAGGTAGACACCTGCAGCCGCAGTTATACTAATACCATGTTTACTACCTGTGGTTCCACGGCCTGTAAGTACACCTCCATAATTAACGTTACCATTTGAAATGCAAATATTGGCAGGCCCCGAATAAACAGAAGTTTCTTTTGAAACATAAATACCCGGACCACTTGTACTATCAATTGAAAAGTTGGTTATTTTTATATCAGATGTTCCGTTAATTGCAATACCACGAGCATATGATTCTTTTATAATAAGATTAGACACTGTAGCCTTATCAAGATCGGGTTTTTGATTATAATTAAAAAACGCCAATGCATCATCACCTGTGTTCTCTGTAATTAATCCGTTTAACTGAACATTTTCACAGGAATAAAAACTACATCCATCAGCCATTGTATTTGTTACATGGATATTAGACACTTGCGGATTATAGCACAGATTAAATAATAACCCTACGCCTCCGCTACCATTAACAGTTATGTTGTTTACAATGGTATTTTGTGCAAACCCGATGTTGATAGCGTGCAAATCATTGCGTGTAGTGGGAAGAGTGCTGTACTCTATGTGAAGATTCTCGATTTTTGCACCGGTACCCCCAATAAAGTTTAGCCCCCCTGAAGGATATGTGAATCTGATAATAGCATTCCCGGCAGCTAATAAGTGTCCCTGGTAATTATTGATGTTTAAATAGCCGTTAGCATGTACACTTGGATTGTTATTAATTATGTAAATACCCGGCGGCAAATAGATATCAGAGTTGGGATGGTCTGTAAACAGGTCATCAAGAGCGTTGTAGTTGTCGCTGGTTCCCGTATTATCAACCGAAAAGTCGGTAGCATTTAAAAAATGATTGTCTTGACTCCAACAATTTATTGCTGTAAAAAACAGACTTAATAGAAGCAGCAAAATCTTAAAATTACGATTTTTCATTTTGGATTTGTTTATGAAAGCTTTTTGAAATCCGGATTCATTGCAAAATTACGGCTTCCCGCAACGTTAAGTACTGAAGCTGCTCGTTCAGTGTTTTAAACTCTTATCCTAAACTGTGGCAGTAAATTTTCGGTTTCACTAATTCAAGATCGGTGTTGAGGTTTTGTATATTTGGCAGAAATCAACAGAATCAACTATGAAGAAATTTTTCCTGTCGGCTATGGCTGCAATTGCTTTTTACTCATGTAATAGTGATGACGATAACGGTAGCCAGGATAGTTACCCTTCTACACTCCACCTCAGCAGTTATAGTTACACAACAGGTGTAAAGTTGTATTCTAAATACGGCGAGGTAACCGACCAACAGGCTATAAACCGATGGAGGGATGGCTATGGTGAGACTTTTTTTGTGTGGGAAAACTATGGTGAAATACCCATAGATAATGCTATGATAACCGAAATAACCTTTACGCATCCCGATACAATTACTACAAATTATGTCGGCCCTTATCGTAAACTCGTGGTGCGTGAAGAGCATGGATATAAGTTTTGCTATTTTGTGGAACCCATACTTGACATAACCCAACTTTATCCTCTCGAAAATATATATAATAACATGGGAGTGTTTAAATACACTAGTATTTATGAAAGTCTTCCAAGCACAGACCAATATGTAAGAAAGACGGAAGGAGGCTTAGTACTAAAAGGGAATACAAATAGGCTTGAGCTTTCCAGGCTTACTTATGCCGTAAACCGTAGCGATAGTACGGCATGGTATTATAAAATAGCAGGAATTACAGATAATGCCTTTGATCCCGAAGTTATAAATATGCTATATGATGGTGACACCATTGCCATACAGGAAGCAAAAATGGTTTATACGAAGCAGTAGTTTTAGGTTTTGTTAATGATTCTGTTTCTATCTCAAAAAACTCCAAAACCGCTGGGCATACTGGCTCCTGCAATTACAGGACAAAAAATAAAAATTCCCCACCGATTGGCAGGGAATTTGGCAGTATTATAGGGGGCAATATTTAAAACGTTACAAACTTCACTCCGGCAGTAAACCATCTTGATGGCAGCGGAATAGCACCTGCTTCGTAGTACGTAGCGTTAAAAATGTTTTGGGCATCAACAAAAACCACAAACTTATTAAGCGTTTGGCTCAGCCTGAAATCATTCACCCAATACGATGCTCCGGTAGCCCTTTCGTTAAAACGGGTAGCAAACAACACCGTGAAGTTTCTGTACTGATAATCAATCGTGTTAGTTATCTGGTGTTTTAACGACGATATAAGGTATTTGGAAGCCAAATCGGTTTGTGTGTTTTTAAACTCCGAATTAAGGAACGAGTAGGCCAGGCTGATGTTTATTTTACCCTCAGCAGATACATTTGCCTTGTACCCCGAACGCAGGTTAATGCCGTTTGTAACCAGGTTGCCAAAGTTATGGCTCTGCCAAGGGTCGGTGCTTACACTACGCGTCCAGTCGATAAAGTTGCTAATGTCCCTGTAAAAGTAAGTGGCATTAAAATTAAACGCGCCCCTGTTGTACTTAAACCCGGTTTCTCCCTGAAACGCATTTTCCGATTTTAGTGTAGGGTTACCTATGTTACCCGGGCGCTGATCCAGGTACAAATCAGTAAACGACGGTATACGCTGGCTGGTGCCCAGGCTGGCAATAACCTTAAAGGCATCGGTAAGGGCATAGCCGGCGTCTAAGCCCGGATATACCTGCCATTTGTAATCAGAATTGTAGTTAAGGTACGCCCCTACGTTAAGGTTCATACGCTTAATGGCAAAGGTGCGGTACTCTACATACACACCCATATTGTTACGGTTGTGCTCGCCTATGCTGGTAGAGTTAATATCTTCATTACGTACCTCGGCACCAAAACCCAGTTCGCTCCTGTCCATTTTATATGTGCTGTTTAGCTCTCCGGCAACAGAATTAGTGTAGTGCTTACTCCTGCCCGAAGTAAGGTTGCCGTTACCGAAATAACGATAATCGTCAAAGTTATAACGGTAGCTCACCCTTGGGGTTAAGCTCCATTTTTCGTTTAAACGGTGCTTTGATTGTAGTGTGGCAAAGGTAGTCTGCACAATTTCGGCAGAGTTTTTATCGCCCGGCGAAGCATAGAAACCATTAGCACCAAAACCATTTTTTACATAGCCAAACGAACCCAGGATTTCGTTATTCGGGTTTACCTGAACATTACCCTGGTAAAACAGTTTGTTGTTTTCAAAACCGGTATTGTAGCGGTAACCGTTACTCTTATCATGCGATGCAAAGATGGAGTGCTGGTGTTTTTCCTTGGCTATTGTACCGCCTGCCTGTACACCGTCACTAAAAAACGTATCGCCATTGCCCTCGGTATTCTTCTCAAAGTTAGAACCCGCGTAAGCGCTTAGCAATACACCAGATTGTTGTGGCTTTTTGGTAATAATATTAATGGCACCCGTAAGACTGTTAATACCGTAAATGCGTGCGGCAGGCCCACGAATAATTTCTATACGCTCTATAACCTCAGCCGGAATAGGCAGGTTAAGCATGTTATGTGCCGTTTGCGAATCGATAATCTTGGCACCGTTTAGTAATACTACGGTTTGCTCAAAGCTACCGCCGTCTATACTTATATCGGCCTGGCTACCCATAGGGCCACGTTGACGCAGGTCTACCCCGTTAGCGTATTGCAGTATTTCGTTAAGGGTATGCCCCGGTAGTTTTTTTATGGTAGCGTTATCTATTACATACACGTTTCTGTTTTGTTTAGATACCGGTGTACTAAAACGGTTCTCTGTAATTACAAGTTCGTCTATGATATTAATGCTGTCTTTCTGGGTTTGGGCATACATACCCGTACCCGATAGTAACAGCATAGCAAAACAAAATCTTTTCATCTGGTTTAAAATTTTGCCAAAAGTAGTACCTTGCCGTACTACTAAAGTATACCAGTTTAAGAATAATGGGTGGTCCGGTTCAAATTCCTTTTAAAAGCTTTATTCAGCTAAAGCCAAACGATGCTACGGCGCTGTACCTGCAAATTGTTTTCGAGTTCATCAAGGCAATTCAAATGGGGCTGCTGCCCGAAGGCACCAAGCTGCCCGGTACGCGGCAACTGTGCAAAGTGCTGGGTATAAACCGCAATACGCTGATTAAGGCGTTTGAAGACCTGGAATCGCAGGGATGGATAGAGATTTTGCCCAATAAAGGCACCTTTATTCTTTCTAAACCTAACAAGGCTAACCGTGCAGAAAAGCCCCTATTACCTCAGCAAAAAGCAGAAGGTTCGGCAACGGGTTTTAGCTTTACAACCTCCACCCTGCTGGAAAACCCTACTGAAGTCAGTAACCTTCCTTATGCCTTTAACGACGGCCAACCCGATGTGCGTTTGCTGCCCACAGTTGCCATAGGCAGGTTGTATGCTTCCCAGCTAAAAAAGTTTAAGCCGGCGAATAGTCAGGAGGCAGCGCATCAAAACCTTAAAACCCAACTCTCTAATTACCTTAATCTTACACGGGGTTTGCGCATTGCCACAAGTAATTTGCTTACTACTCACAACCACGAAACGGCACTGTACCTAATTATAAAGTTGCTCATAAGTAAAGGCGACAGGGTAATGGTGGCTGCACCGGGCTACTATGCAAGCAACATGGTTCTGGCCGATGCCGGGGCACAAATTATTCCGGTTTCTATAGACAAGGAGGGTATAAGCACTAAGCATATTAAAAGTATTTGTAAAGAGCAACCCGTACGCATGCTGTACCTTACATCTAACTACCATTATCCTACTACCACGCCACTAAGTGCCCGCCGCAGGATGGAACTGTTGCAACTGGCCGATGAGTATGGCTTTATTATCCTGGAGGACGATTACGACTTTGATTTTAATTACGACAATAACCCAACGCTACCCCTTGCGGCACTGGACTATAACGGCAAAGTGGTCTACTGCGGATCATTTGGTAAGTTACTCCCTGCCGGATTTGGAGTAGGGTTCGTTACGGGCACTACAGCATTTATAACCGAACTCGCCAAGCATAAGAGCCTTGTAGCATCGGGCACAGATATAATCAAAGAACTCACCCTAACCGAATGGATAACCGAAGGCGATGTACACCGCTTATCTAAAAAGAACAAAAAGCATTATAAAGAACGGCGCGACTATTTTGTTTCCCTGCTGGACAAACACCTCAAAGGAAAAATAAAGTACAGTATACCCACACAGGGACTGGCAATATGGATAGAGTGGCAGGATAGCTTTAACCTGATTGCTTTACAAAAGGAATGCGCTGCAAAGGGATTGTTTTTGTCCAAAACAATACTGTACCAAACCAAAACACTTACGGCTACGCGGATGGGGTTTGGGCATTTTTCGGTTGACGAAATGGAACGGGTTGTAATGATGTTAAAGGATGCGCTGGGTGGGGTTGTGGTAAGCTAATGCAATATTTATATCTTTATAATAAACAAACCAGCCCTTGAATATGAACATACTACTTTATCTGATGATTGCTTTCAGCTTTACGCTCAAGCCAAAAGAGGCTGTTGAAAAGCAACATCAATACGTGCTTCAAAAGAATATCCCCGGAAAAGAATTTACCTTTGGAAACATTAAAAAAGAGGGTTCAGAACTGCATCTTACCTATCTGGGAAATGTAGTAACAGCTAAGAAAAAACACTATAAAATAGTAATCTCAGTATGGTATTGGGGCCATGCTACAAGCCGCATATTTATATATACCGATAAAAATGAATATTATGGGCAGTACGATCTGGGCGATACCTGCGATCTTCCCAGCGGATTGAATCATAATAGTTTAGTTTTTGGAAAAATTAAAGGCTGCAACTGTACTGATGCTGTAACGATTGATTTCGGGAATGGAATTCCTTCCGGTTTTTTTAAACCCTGTAAAAACGGGATGGGAGATATTTTTAGCTTTAATAGCGATAAAAATTTTTAGCCACCTTAACCAAATGCTAAATTTCCCACAAACGGCGCGGGATATGCTATAGATTTGTACATTTACGTTCCTTAACCCAAAACGCCCATGAAGTTCAGGAAAACGAAAGCTATACACTCCTTCGAAGATTTTTTTAAAACGAATTTCGACGAAAATAACCTGTGGGAGTACAAGGCTGAAGATGTAGACCTGCTCGTGGAGCTTGTAGACCTTATACGCCCACGAAACCCCGAACGGACTGAGGAAGTAAACCTGCAGGCTCTATTAGACATACTTCAGGCTAATGAGCGCTACAACAAAGGACTTTCCTTTTATATAAAGGGGCTTATTAAGCAAAAAAAATTCAGCCGTATACTTACTGATGCCGGTATACTGGACGATTCTGATTTCTTTTTTGAGGTAAAGAAACGGGTACTGAGTAAAATTATCCCGGATCAGCCCCAAAAAGATTCACTGGAATATATGCTAAACCAGGTGTTTTACCTGAAAACAGACCCCATTTGGATAGACAAAATACCCGATGGGCAGCGCGAAGCCCTTTTTGATGTACTGGGTTTTAGCTCCCTGTATGCATCTGATGCTGCAGACAGTCCGCTAACCGAACTGCTCTTTGCTATGAAGGTGCTTATACACCGCATAGGTGGCCGTGCACTGGAAACCGGCGTTATGCAAATGGTACCCGAATACGAAAACCTGGAAAGCCCCTTCCTTGCAATTCAAAAAGAATTCAGCATACTTTCTGAACGCCTGCTTGAGGAACAAAAAAACTACGTATCGCCGGATGATATGGGCTTCCGCCAAATAATAGTGTTGCTGCACCAGTGCCGCGATTATGTAGACACCGCTTTTAAGAACAGTGCCAAGTACGGCATATCGCTCCGTGTAAACCAAAGCCTGTTGCGCATGCGCCAGCAGCTGGAACGACTGGAGGTATTGCTGCCACTCCTGGCCATATCTGAAACAGACGAAGCGCGCTGCGATACCATACACCTATCGTTAAACCTGATTACTTATAACTGTATAAAGAACAACATACGAAGCCTGGTAGGCGAAAGCATTCAGCTTATATCGTATGAGGTTACCCAGCACACCGCAAACACAGGCGAAAATTATATTACAAAAACCATAGGCGAATACTTCCGTATGTTGTGGGCAGCCTCTGGTGGTGGTATTATAGTAGGTATACTGTGTATCATAAAAGTAATGCTGGGCAAAATAGACACCAGCGCCTTTGGGCATGCCTTTTTATACAGCCTTAACTACGCCTTCGGTTTTATAACCATATATGTACTGGGTTGTACTCTGGCTACAAAACAGCCTGCCATGACCGCCACAGCACTAATACGTGCCCTGGAGCGCGACCAGAAAGATAACGAACTGGGACAGGAAGAAAAGCACCGAGCCTTTGCTTCATTCTTCGCGCGGGTATTCCGGTCGCAGTTCATTGCCTTTGTGGGTAATGTTTTGGTGGCATTCCCGGTGGCGTGGCTGGGTATATGGCTTATAGACATTACATTTAACTATAACATAGCCGTAACTAAATGGTATACCCTGGTTACCGACCTGAGCCCCATACACTCACTTGCACTCTTCCACGCAGCTATAGCAGGGGTATTCCTGTTCCTTTCCGGCATTATAGCAGGCAGTGTAGCAAACCGGGATAAATTTAGGCACATGTATTACCGTATAGCCGAACACCCGCTGCTTAAAAAAACCTTTGGGCGTACCCGTGCACAAAAGTTGGCAGGCTGGTACGAGCGCAAATGGGCCGGTATAGTAAGTAACTTTTGGTTCGGGGTGTTTATGGGCAGCACATCCTCTGTAGGGGTATTCCTGGGGCTTAACCTGGACATACGCCACATTACCTTTGCCAGTGGTAACCTGGCCCTGGCGCTATATGGAGCCAACTACAACATAAGTACCGAAATGATTATTTGGTCGTGCGTGGGTATAGTGCTTATAGGGCTGGTAAACTTCCTGGTAAGCTTCAGCCTGAGCATGACACTGGCATTCCGTTCCAGGAATATTCCATTAACAGAGTTCTTTGCTGTAGGCGGCGCTATATGGAAACACTTTAAGCGCAAGCCCATGTCGTTCTTTTTCCCCGGCAGGGAAAAAAAGAAAGACGCGTAATGTAACGTTTTGCAAATCCATTATATTACCACTTACTTAAAGCTACAAAAATCTCAGGCTATTCATCATCGAATAGCCCTATAACCGAATAACCACAAAAAAACTAACTACTTTGTGCATCACCCCTCAGTATGCGGTATTGCTTGCGGGCTTCTATAAAGTAAATACTGTCTTCGTGCTCAAAGATCATTTTTTCATACAGCGGCTTGGCCTTTTCGGGCTGGTTCAGCTTTTTATTGTAAATCTCAGCCGAATAAAACAGTGCCTCATCAACATAAATGCCTTCTTTGTACTTGTCTATAATCTCTGCATAGTTTTGCAGGGCAAGGTCATACTGGCCCATGCCCTCATAAATACGGCCTAAGCGCAGCAGGGTTACATCCTGTATGCTTTCGGTTTTATCAGTAGCACGCAGGTTCTTAAACTCGTCTAAGGCTTCCTGCTTTTTGTTTTGGTACAGTTTAAAATCGGCTCGGGCAAATTTTTTCAATGCAGTCTGCGTGCTGTCTTCCACAGTATTGTCGCTTATCAGCAGGAACAGTTCCATAGCATCATTAGCAATAAGCTGCGACGAACTCGATTTAAGTACCTTTAGCTGTTTTTGTGCCCATTCAAAATCGCCTTTAAAATAGCTGGCTCTTGCCACCCGGAAACTGGCCTCGTTACCCACCGCATCGTTTTTAAGGTCTTCTTCTACCTGGGCATAGAAAATAATGGCCTGGTTAAATTTTTCCTCCAGCAGCAGTATGTCGCTCATTTTCATTTTTACCTGCGCCTGCTGAAACTTGTTCAGTTGCAGTTCCAGCGCACGGTTTAGCGTAGCCACGGCGGCCTTGGTATCTTTCAGTTGAAACGCCTCAAAATCGGCCTTTAGTATTTGCAACTTCAATGAATACGGTGTGGTGCCAAACTTTTCCATATCGGCATCAATGCGCTGTTTTATAAGCGGCAGGTCAGCATCTTTAGCCTGTTTAATGTCTATTTGCAGCACATAGTACTCGGCATCCATGAGCAGGTCTTGCTCCATGGTATTCTGGCTCACAAAGTCAAAGATTTCCTTAGCGGTGGTATCTTCATTTTCTTCGGCGGCAAGCCTGCCCAGGTTTACCACATTCATAAACGAATCAGGATTGCGCCTGTATATGGCTTTTTGCTGTATAAATGCCTTGCTGTACTCTTTGCGCTGCACAAAATACCAGCTTAAAAATTCGTTCCAAAAGGTATCCTGCGATTTTTGCGTTTGCAGCAAAAGGGCTTTACGCAACTGGGTATTAAAGTTTTCACTGGTGTTTTCCTCGTTCATAAAACGCGACAACTGGTTTTGTACCATTTGCAGGTTTTGGGGATTGTTAAAGGCAAAACTCAGCAGGCGGTCTATCATTTGCTCCACATTACCCAGCTGTCCCTGTAACAGTGCCATTTGGTAATCAAAGTTCATGCTTTTGTTTACAGACGAAGCCGTTTCGTATGCGGTAAGTGCCTGCCGTACCAGTACTTTTTTCTCAAAGGCATTGGCTACCGTAAACACATTACCCGGAGTTTCGGCTACGGCATCTATGGCTTTTTTATAGTAAGCATCGGCCTTCGCCTGGTTTTGCTGTAGCTGGTAGTTATACCCCAGGTCTACATACAGTAAGGGCTGGCGGGTAAGTTCTATTTTATCCAACAACAGCTTTTCGGCTTTGTCAAATTGTTTTAACTGTTGATAGCATTCGGCAAGCTTTTGCGCAAAGTACGGATTACGCGCCTGTGCCTTGTCCAGGTCCTGGTAAATCATGGCCGCCTTTTCAAACTCGCCCCTTTCAAAATAATTTTGGGCAAGCTGCTCGTTTTGGGCAAAGGCCGCAACCGAGAATATAAAAGCGATATAGAGGAATATTCTTTTCATATAACAAACAACCTGCTAATAGTGTACTAAACATAAACGCCGGAAACAGCAGTTTTAGCGCAGGCAACAAACAAATATACCAAATTACGCCCGACATTAAGGGTTAACATTGAAATTCGGTATAAGTTTCGGCATTACAACCCGGTTATTCTTCTATAAAAAAACCTGCCCCTTTAAAAAGGGACAGGCTTCATATAAAAATACTATTACGGATAAACTTAAGAAATTTCCCACCCCTCCCTACGGGCACCCCTCCGAAGGAGGGGAATAGTCGCAGCCCCGCTCAGAGTAAGCATTCCCCTCTTCCGGAGCTATCATGTGGACACAAATAGCTTTGTGAACTTTTTTGCTTTCCAAAGGAAAGCCTTCGTGTTCGTATTAAGCATAATTTAGGTCTTTTGTGCCCTTTGTGAAAAACTTTGGGCACCTTGTGGTGAAAATTCCTCGCAAAGCCGCTAAGTCGCAAAGATGTGTCCACACGATAGTACTCCGGAGGGGTGCCCGCCGCGGTGGGCGGGGTGGATTCGTATTAATCTATAATATCAAAACCGGTGTAGCGCCTTAGCACTTCAGGGATTACAATACCCTCCGGTGTTTGATAATTTTCCAGGATGCCGGCAAGTACACGTGGCAGTGCCAGTGAGCTACCATTCAGCGTGTGGGCAAGCTGGTTTTTACCTTCTTTATCACGGAAACGCAGCTTTAGCCTGTTGCTCTGGAAGGTTTCGAAGTTAGACACCGAACTGATTTCCAGCCAACGTTCCTGTGCTGTAGAGTACACTTCAAAGTCGTATGTAAGCGCCGATGCAAAGCCCATATCACCACCACAAAGGCGCAGTACGCGGTATGGCAGTTTCAGCTCGTCCAGTATGTTTTTTACGTGGTCTACCATACCCTCAAGAGCTTCGTAGCTGTTTTCCGGTTTTTCTATGCGCACAATTTCTACTTTGTCAAACTGGTGCAGGCGGTTAAGGCCGCGCACGTGGGCTCCCCATGAACCTGCCTCGCGGCGGAAACACGGTGTATAGCCTGTACACATAACCGGAAGGTCTTTTTCTTCCAGGATTACATCGCGGAAAATATTAGTTACCGGAACCTCAGCCGTAGGGATAAGGTACAGGTTATCTGCCACGGCGTGGTACATTTGGCCTTCCTTATCAGGAAGCTGACCGGTACCGTAACCCGAAGCTTCGTTTACCAGGTGTGGCACCTGGAACTCATTATAACCTGCATCGGTGTTTTTATCTAAGAAATATGAAATAAGCGCACGTTGCAGCTTGGCTCCCTTGCCTTTGTATACAGGGAAACCGGCACCACTAATTTTTACGCCCAGTTCAAAATCTATAATGTCGTATTTTTTAATAAGGTCCCAGTGTGGTACTGCGCCATCATATAGTGCAGGGATTTCGCCACTGCGGAAAACTTCTTCGTTTTCTTCAGGAGTTTTGCCTACCGGTACTATATCGGCCGGGGTGTTTGGCAGCTTATAAAGCGTATCGGTAAGTTCGGCAGTAACCGTAGCAAGGGTTTCTTCCAGTTCTTTAGATTTTTCCTTGTACTGCACGGTTTGCTCACGCATGGCGGTAGCCTCGTCTTTTTTACCGGCTTTCATAAGCTCACCTATGCTACGCGACAGTTTATTGGACTCGGCAAGTATGGTATCTAGCTCTACCTGAGTGGACCTTCTTTTTTCGTCCAGGGCTATTACTTCATCTACAAGCGCTGTGGGGTCAAAATTACGTTTGGCCAGGGCGCTGATCACTTTTTCGCGGTTGTCCCTAATAAATGCTGTTTGTAACATGGTTTATATAAATTATTAATGTGGGCAAATTTAACGAATTGTTTTGTAATACCTGCCCACATTATTATAGCTAAACCCGTTTAGTTCTTTACAAACTTAAGCGCCGTGCCGTTGTCTGTCTTTACAAAATAAACGCCCGGCGAAAGGTTTGCCACATTTATACTGGTGCTTTGTGCAGCAGTAACCTTGTTTTGCAGCACTACCTTACCGGTAACGTCGAATATGCTGTATTGAGAAATCATGGCATCGGCAGATTTTATAGTAAGCACTGAAGAAGCCGGGTTAGGGTACAGGCTCAGGGTATTTGCTTTTACACTATTAATGGCTGCCGGGGTACCATGCATAAAACGGTATACGGTGCCGTTAGCCGGGTAGCTGTTTAGGGAAAGGCCTTCATCCGGGAAGGTTGCCTCGGTATATTCACCGTAGTCAGGGCTTTCGGTATCTCCATATACGAAGCCAACGGTATTATAATCGTCGCCAAGTGCTACTATTATACCCTCTCCGTCGGTAATATTGTCAATATCTGTAATATTGTTTGTGCCGTAGTGGAATTCAATTACGTTGTTGGCCTCATATAACCATACCTGATAGCTTAGGTAAAAATAGTCTTCAGCATAGCCATAATCTTCGGCAAACTCAAGTGTAGCGTTTTTCACTTCCAGTTTTAATATACGGTTGCCTGTTGTGCCTTCTACCTTGTAGCTTATGGGCGATGACGAAACCTCTGAGCTGTAAGTGCGGTCCTGCATATAGATGTTTGACGGATACATGTAGTAAAAGCCTTCACCGTCAATATCGTAGTCAACCCCGGTACCCATCAAGATAAACGCGTCATCGTCAAATAAAAAACGGTCTACAGGATTGCCCATAACGGTAAAAGGAAATGGGATACTGAACTCGCCAAAGGTATCGAACATCCATATTTCACCATTGTTTACCGATATAGCATCCTGCAATTCGGTATAGGGCTGGTTCAGTTTGGTAAAATTGTAATAGTCTTGTGCCGAAACGGCCAGAGAAGAAAGCGCCATAAATAGCGCAAGGGTAATTTTTTTCATAGCTAAAAGTTTATTACTAATTGGTTTATATAAGTGTGGTAAAAATAACAATCTATTGTTCCCTTTTTCAATAATCTGAAAAAATTACCACATAATTTTTACTCAGGTTTATGTATAAAAAAACAGCCGCAGAAGTTTGCGGCTGTTACTATATAAAGTACTGTATACGTTTTATTTCTGCTCCTTAATCAGGTACACATATACCGGAAAGTGGTCGCTATAGCCTACATCGCTGGTGGTATTTCTAAGCGGGTAGCCCTTATAAGCACCGGTTTGCTGGGTAAGGTAGGTTTTGTTATACACATTAGCTTTCCAGAAACGGTATGATGTGTAGTCTTTTTTAATAAGTGGCTCGGTAAGTATCATTTGATCAAAAAGATCCCAGGCATCGCGGTACGCCAGTGTACCTATGCCTTTTTTGCTCATTTCTTCCATAGGATTATACAGTTCGCCCGGCTTCACATCCTCTTTGTGCGCCTTAGTACCCAGCACCACTTTAAGGCTGCGGTTATAAGGGCCATCGTTAAGGTCGCCCATGGTAACAAGTTTGGTATTCGGGTTAATCTTGTATAAAGAGTCTATGGTTTTTTTGTTTAGTGCAGCAGCAGCCTCACGGTTTGGCGAACTCTTTTTTTCGCCCCCGGCACGCGATGGCCAGTGGTTTACTATAAAGCTCATCTGCTCACCATCCAGCAGGCCGGTAACCAGCAGCTGATCTCGGGTATAAATACGGCCGCTGTAGTCTACATTTATAAACAAGCCTTTTTCTTCTTCGTCGGTTTTTTCATTTTTAATGCCCGCGGCCTCATCTTTCTCTGCCTGTACTTTCTCTTTAGCCCTTTCCTTATCGTAAATAATCAAAGGAATGTTTTTAAAACTTGTAGGTTTAAAAACACTTTTGCGGTACAGTAGTGCCACGTCTATACCCCTTTTATCCGGGCTGTCTACGTGGATAATTCCATAGCCCTTATCGGCAAGGGCTGGCTCTTTTAAAAGATCTTCAAGCACACCGCGGTTTTCTACCTCGGCAAGACCTATAATAGCCGGTGGCTGAGGGTTTTCGCCTGTTCCCAGCTCACTAAGTACGCGTGCCAGATGTTTCAGTTTTTTTTTGTATTTTTCACCAGTCCAGTGCATATTGCCGTTAGCAAGCCACTCTTCATCGTTGTTCGGACCGTTAATGGTGTCAAAAAGGTTTTCCACGTTATAGAACGCTATGGTTTGAACCTTAAATTTTTTATCCTGCGCAAAGCCGCTAAAAGCAAGGCATAACAGGAAAAAGAGGACTAATTTTCTGGACATTATTAACATATATTAATTTAACATCAATTTTTATAACAAACGGGGTGCCAAAAGTAAATAATATTTTGGAAATGATGTACATTTGCCGCCGTTAAGAAATCCTTAACTTAACGAAGGAAAGAAATAATTTAATTTTATCTATGAAAAAACTCGTACTCAGTCTTTTATTCATGATGCAGTTCGTTTGTGCCTGGGCACAGCAGTCGGCATCAGTACAGGGCAAGGTGGTAGATGCTAAAACGCAGAAACCGCTTCAAAACGTGGTAGCTACCATTGAAGCTACAGGCCAGACCGCATTGACCAATGCCGAAGGTGTGTTTGTTTTTAATGACCTTGCTCCCGAAAGCCATGTACTTACCGTAACAACTGCCGGTTATGTACCTCAAACCTTTACTGTTGAGGCCGTTGCCGGAAAACCGCTCGACCTGGGCGTAGTATCACTTGAATTAGATATTACATCTGAGCAACAGCTGGGACTTATAACCATTACTGATAACGACCTTGGCGATGACAACAGCGGATCTGAAAACACCGCAGGCCTGCTACAGGCATCTCGCGATACGTACCAGCAGGCAGCCGCCTTTAACTGGGGACAGGCTCGTTTCAGGATACGTGGACTTGATAATCAATATGGTAACACCATGATAAATGGTGTAATGATGAATAAAATATATGACGGAAGGCCAAACTGGAGCAACTGGGGAGGACTAAACGATGCTACACGTAACCAGGAATTTACAATGGGCAGCGCACCAAGCGACTACACCTTTGGTAACATACTGGGTACACAAGAAATAAATACACGCGCCAGCATATACAGGCCGGGCCTAAGGGTATCTTACTCAGGCACTAACACTAACTATAGCTGGAGGATGATGGGTACATACTCATCGGGTATGCGTGCAGACGGATGGGCTTACGTAATTTCTGCCTCAAGAAGGTGGGCACAAGAAGGCTATTTTGACGGAACAGACTACAGCGCAAACTCATTCTTTGCCAGTGTAGAGAAAAAAATAAACGACCACCACAGCCTTAACTTTACCAGCATATATGCACAAAACAGCCGTGGTAAAAATTCGCCAAACACAAAAGAGGTTACCGATATAGCCGGTGAAAAATACAACTCGTACTGGGGATGGCAAGACGGTAAAAAACGTAACAGCCGCGATAAGGATGTGGAAGAGCCAATACTTATGCTAAGCCACTACTGGACTATAGGCGAAACTACATCATTAAACACTAACGTATCGTACCAGTTTGGACAAATAGGTAACAGCAGGCTGGATTACCAGAATGCTAACAACCCAGACCCTACATACTACCGTAACCTGCCAAGCTACCTGCTATCTACAGGTATGACTGCACACGATGCCGACTCCCTGGCTAACTTTAACAACGGTGGAAGGCAGATAAACTGGAACCAAATGTACCAGGCTAACGCTAACACAGCTAACGGCCGTAGTGCTTATGTACTGTATGAAGACAGGACTGATGACAAAACACTTACTGCAAACACTATACTGCGTTCGCAGCTTTCAGATAACATTTCATTAAATGGTGGTGCTTCTTACAGGCACCTAAAATCGCACAACTTCCAGAACCTGCTGGACCTGCTTGGCGGACAATTCTTTGAAGATGTAGACAACTACTATACAGGAAGCTATGCACAGAGCGACCTTAACAACCCTAACCGCAGGGTGGGAGAAGGCGATACTTATGGTTATAACTATAACCTGTATGCTAATGTAGCCGATGCTTTTGCCCAGCTTAAATTTAACTACCGTAAAGTAGACTTCTATGTAGGCGGTACATACTCTTACACAGAATACCAAAGGGAAGGTTTGTACAAAAACGGCCTTTACCCTAACAACTCTTTCGGAAAAAGCGACAAGCTTAACTTTGACAACTACGGTATAAAAGGTGGTGTTACTTATAAACTAAACGGGCGTAACATGATTGTACTAAACGCTGTACGCATGACACAGGCTCCTACACTAAGAAACGCTTACCCTAACGCAAGGCTAAACAACAATGCTATAGACGGTATACAAAATGAAACCGTAACAAGCGGCGACATAAGCTATGTAATAAGAACCCCAAGGCTTAAAACAAAAATTACAGGTTTCTATGCCACTATAGAAAACTCTATAAAAACATCATTCTTCTACGGAGACGGTATCTTTGAAGGTGAAGACAATGGTGCGTTTGTAGCAGAAACCGTAACCGGTGTAAACAAGCTTATGATGGGTGGAGAATTTGGTATAGAGTATAACCTAAGCAGTACAATTACAGTAAAAGGTGCAGCCTCTTATGGTAAATACACCTATAACAATAACCCTAACGTAAGTATAAACAACGATGCCCTGGCTACTAATGGAGATGATAGCGGCGTGGGTACTATAGACCCTACAACAACAGTAAACTATGGTAGCGCATCACTTAAAAACTACAAGTTAGGCGGCGTGCCTCAACAGGCATACTCGCTGGGTATAGAATACCGCGACCCTCATTACTGGTGGGTAGGTGTAAACGGCAACTATCTTGCTGATAATTATGTAGAGGTTTCGTCTCTAATGAGGACCGAAAACTTCTTTAAAAATGCAGAAACATTAAACGGTGTTCCTTATGATGATGTAGACCTTGCTGAGGCAAAAAAACTACTTAAGCAGGAGAAGTTTGATAATTTCTTCCTAATGAACCTTCAGGGTGGAAAATCATGGAAAATAGGTAAGCAGCTTGTAGGCCTTTTTGTAAGTGTAAACAACGTACTGAACCAAAGCTACAAAACAGGTGGTTTTGAACAATCACGTAACGCTACCTATGGTGCACTAAGGGATGACATGGCTAACGGAAAACCTCTTTTTGGTTCGAAGTATTTCTACGGTTACGGAAGAAACTATTTCGTAAACCTTTACATCAACTTTTAATTAAACCGCTATGAAATTTAATTTTAAAACCCTTTTCCTGGCTGCCGCTGCTGCATTTGTGCTAACAGGCTGCGACGAAGACACCGAACTTCCAATATACAGGAATCCTATAGTATACCAAACATTTGAATCAGGTGAAGATAATGAAACACTAAGCACTGTAAACACTCCTGGATGGACTACCTTTTTACAGGCCGGTACAAAACAATGGACCATACAACGCTATAGTGATAATGGCTATGCCGAATTTAACCCTTACCAAAGCGGTAATGCATCAAACATAGGATGGTTAATTTCACCTGCAATAGCACTTACCGAAAACAACGACAAAACTCTTACTTTTGAGTCGTCTCAGGCGTATACCACATCTGCAGATAACAAACTTGAAGTATTTATCTCTACAGACTTTGACGGTACAAATGTTACTGCCGCTACCTGGACCCCTGTAACCTTTACCGCTCCTGAAATAGCCGGTGTAAACTTTGATTTTGTACCATCGGGTAAAATAAGCCTTTCTGCTTACAGCGGAAATGTTTATGTGGGCTTTAAAGTAACCGGCGGTACTGCTTCTGCCGTAGACGGTTCTTACCAGATAGACAATGTGGTTGTTTACTAATTACTAAAAAAATTATTATGAAAATAAATTTCTTTAAACCCGCTGTACTTGGCCTTGCAACCGCACTGCTGCTTACCGGCTGTGTAAACAGTGACGACTACAGTGCGCCGGCTAATGCCTGTACAGAACTGGGACTAACGGCTAACAAGACTGTAGCCAGCCTTAATTCTTCTGCTACAACTTCGGTAACACAATATACTACAGACGATGTTATAGAAGCGTATGTGGTATCTAGCGACGAAAGAGGAAACATATTTAAAACAGTATACCTGCAAACACTTCCTGCCGATGGTACTCCGGTAGGTTTTAGCCTTGCAATAGACAAAACCAGTCTTTTTAGTGTAAACTTTTACCCTGGCCGCAAGGTATATGTAAAACTAAAAGACCTTTATTACGGAAAAGTAAACAGCAGCCTGGCTATAGGTGCCCTATATGAAGGTACTGTGGGTAGGATAGCAGAATACGATTACCAAAACTATATAAAGCCTTCTTGCTCTGAAGTAAGCGAAGAAACTCTGGTAAGGACCATGACACTGAGCCAGGCACTAAACGATGCAAACCTTAACACCCTTATAGAGCTTGATGGTGTACAGTTTGACGATAGTTTTGTAGGCGGCACTTATTATGACGAAAATGATACAGCTAACACTGCAGGTGGTTCTACTAACAGGGCGCTTACTGATTTTAGTGGAAACGCAGTACAGTTTCGTACCAGTAGCTACGCTAACTTTAGCGGAGATATAATACCGGGTAACAGCGGTAAAGTAAGAGGTATACTTACTAAGTACGGCACCACTTACCAGTTCCTTGCCCGTTCTGCTGACGATATTAAACTTACAGAAGCAAGGGTAGACGCTGCGCCGCCTATTGTAGGCACAAGCCTTAACCTTACCGGTCCATACAGCGAAAACTTTGAAAGCTATGCCGTTAACAATACAGTATTCCCTACTGCTATTAATGATGCCATTATAGGTGCAAGCTACTGGAATGTAAGGTCATTCTCTGGTAACAAATACCTTTTCTTTTCATCTTACAACAACGCTTCATCTTCAAACAGGGTAGTGTTTATTGTTCCTAAAAGTGCTACTGCTACTACACTACAGTTTAAAACTCTTGCAGGATACAGTAATGGCGACCCACTAAAAGTATATTACTCTGCAGACTATGTGCCGGGCGGAGATGTAAACAGCGCCACACTACAGGATATAACATCTAACTTTACTATCTCTGTAGGGCCGGCTAACAGCTATGCTACTACTTTTACCGATAGTGGTGTATATACTTTTACAGCAGGCGAACAAGGCTTCTTTATCTTTGAATATATAGGAAGCGATGCAAATGGTATTACAACTAATATGGAACTAGACAATATTGTAGTTCAGTAATAGCTTTAAATATACAGATAACGAAACGGCACCCTTTTGAGGTGCCGTTTCTGTTTTTTGATTGATACCTTAACTCCTTATTATTTCCTGTCCCAAAAGAATGGCGGCTCTATGCCCAGCGCACGCAGGTATACATAACCCTGTGCACGGTGGTGTATTTCGTTGTCTATAAAATACAACAGGGTGCTTAGTATAGTGCCTTCATATTGGCCAAAGGCCTTTATTTCTTTATTAAAATCCTCAGGGGCTATTTGCGGCCAGTACACTTTTAACTGGTTAGAGGCTTCGTCCCAAAGGGTAAGCAGTTCCTCCTTAGTAGTAGGCATGTCTACACCTGTAAAATGAGGCAGGTTACCATCTCCCCAGTCGCCCGTAGCCAGTCCTTTAATACCGGGGCCGGTAAGGTCTATCACTTCCATCATCTGCTGTGCAAACGGGCGCATACCCCCTACCGAAAATTCGAAAAGTTCCTTTTCAGGAAAAGCTTCTATAACCCTGCGGGTAAGGCCGCGGTGGCCGCGCCAGTGGCTTTGTAATTGTTCTTTTGTAATAATTGCCGTTGTTGCCTGTACGTTTTCCATGATATAGTTGTTTTTTATGATTTATATGTCAAAGGTATTTTGACGTAGTGACAGCCCTGTGTCAGCAGTATTTTTAAATCATAAAAAAATTAGCATACCAAAAATTTCCAGGCTTTGGCTATTTTTGCGTCGACAAACAAAACCAGTCTTACCATGAAAAAATTACTACTGCTGGCGCTATTGCCGGTTGTATGTTTCGGGCAAAAATATCCTGTTACCAAAAAAACCACTAAAACCACTACAAAGTTCGGCACTACTCTTACAGACGACTATACCTGGCTTAACGATATGCACGGCACTGAGGTAGCCGCCTGGGTAAATGAGCAGAACAAGTTTACACAAAATCACCTTAGTGCCGTAAACAAAGAAGTATACCCGCTACCCACTCTGCAAAAGTATGAGGCGCAGACAAACTTCAGGATACCCACCAAAAAACGCGACGGGTATTATGCTAATATCATTGATCCGGAAGAGCACGGTGCCACACCTTACCTTGGCTACAAGAAAAAACTCGACGGTTTATATGTAAAGCTGGTAGACCCAAATTACATTTACAGCGGCAAAACGGTAAACGTTATCGATTTTGAACCGTCAGTACATTCAAAAATGCTTGCTTACAAACTTATGGTTAACGGAAGTGACAACCATGAAATACGCTTTGTTTCACTTTCGGGTAAAAAGAGCAATGAAATAATTCCGAATGCCAAATTTGGCGGTATTGCCTGGAAAGGTGACGAAGGTATTTTTTACAGCAGGAATGCCAACCGTTCACAGTTTGCTGCCGACTCTACTTTTCAGGTAATGTACCACAAGCTGGGCACCGATGTACTAAAAGATGAGGAAGTGTTTAACGCAGCTTCGTTTGCGGGGCAGGTATATTACTTTACCAGCCATGATGGTACACGTCTTTTCCTGGAAACAGCCGCGCGTGATGAACAAACGGTAGACTTCTACTACGCCGACCTTACAAAAGACAAACTGGAACTAAAACCTTTCCTTAAAAATGTACCTCCGGATTTTGATGTTTCGGGTTATGTACGCGGGCGCATTTACTATTCGTCTAAAGAATCTAACTGGGGTGATGTCCGCAGCTTCGACCCGGACAAACCCGAAGAGAAAACAGTGATAATACCTCAGTACCAAAACAGCCTGCTTGTAGGTGCTACATTTTTCGAAAACCGCATATTGTGCCGCTACAAAAACAGCGACGGTACATATTTTATGCTGTTTGACTACTCAGGCAAGTTCATAAATCGTATACAGGTACAAAAAGGCATGGATGTAGTGCTTACCGATAGCGACTATTACGATAAGGATGTGTTTTTTTATGTAACCTCCTACACCATACCACCCATACTCTTTACACTGAATCTTAACAGTGGTAATCACGACCGCTATGTAAGCAGTACCTTTGAGAAAACCACCGCGCCCTACCCGGTAGATTACTTTGAAACAAAAACCTCCTTTTACACCGCCCGCGATGGTGTAAAAGTACCCATAACACTGGTATACAAAAAAGGATTGGAACTTGATGGCAACAATCCTACCCTGCTAAAAGCGTATGGAGGTTTTGGTGTAGTAAATACCCCTCATTATGACAATGGGCTGATTTACTTTTTAAACAATGGTGGTGTATATGCCTATGCCGAGGTACGCGGAGGTGGTGAACGCGGCGAACAGTGGCATAATGATGGACGCAGGCTGAAAAAGATAAATACACTGAACGACTTTATAGATGCTGCCCGTTTCCTGATAGACCAGGGATATACAAACTCTTCAAAACTTGCCATAACCGGCGCATCACAAGGAGGGTTGCTGGTAGGTGCAGCATTAGTGCAGCATCCTGAATTGTTTAAAGTAGCCGTTCCAAAGGTAGGGGTATACGATATGGCAAACTTTCACAGCTATACTATAGGCCGTTTCCACTTTGATGAATATGGAAACCCTGATAATGAAGCCGAATTTAAGGCGATGATGCAATATTCACCATACAACAATATAAAGGAAGGGGTAAATTACCCGGTAACACTAATCCTTACTTCAGATAATGACGACAGGGTGCCGCCGGTACACTCATATAAATTTGCAGCAAAGCTGCAAAACCATAAAGGGCAAACCAATCCGGTATACCTGAAAACCCTTTTGAATTCCGGGCATTATGGTATTACTACCGGCCTACCCGACCGAATGGAAGAGCAATCAGATTTTTACGCATTTATACTGTACCATCTTACTCATTAATATAAAAGCCACCGCTGTACGGTGGCTTTTCAGTGTGATATGTACAATGGCTATTTATATCGCAATAGCTTCAATCGCTTTTTCCAGTGCGGTTTCCTGTATGCCCGGTATGGCTATACCTTCGGCGCGTACTACATCAATATCTGTAATACCTATAAAGTTAAGTACGCCTTTAAGGTATGATATGGCAAAATCAAACGGGGCGTAAGGCCCTTCCGAAAATACCGCGCCCGATGCCACGGCTATGTACAGCTTCTTGCCTTTAACCAAACCTTCGGGGCCATTTTCGGTATAACGGAAACTTTGCCCGGCACGCACTACGTTATCCAGCCAGCTTTTTAGGGTAGATGTTATCCCGAAGTTGTATATGGGTACACCAATAACAATAACATCGGCAGCAAACAATTGTGCCAGTGCTTCGTCTGATCGTTGCAGTACTGCTTTGTCTTCGTTAGTGTGCAAATCTAAAGGTGTGCGCAGGGCTTTTATCTGTGCGCCATCAATATGCGGAAATGGGTTTACAGTAAGGTCCAGCGTAGTTACATTACTGCCCGGAAATGTTTCCTGCGCCTGAGCTACAATGGCATTGCCCAGTTTTACACTAAATGATTCTTCGCCGCGTGGGCTGGATATGATGTGAAGGATATTTTTCATATTAAAGTATTTTTTCCTTGTTAGAATTATATTCCAAAATTATGTACATTTACTTTCAAAAAGTAAGTAGTATACTCAAGGTAAGTGCTTACTAATAAGTTACCACATATGGATACCGCAACAGAAACAATACTGCCACAACCCGAACAATGCCCAAATGCGCAACAGTGCAGCGCAAGGCTAAACAATATAGGTGATGCCCTCTATGTAATAGGCGGCAAATGGAAACTGCGCATAATACTGGCCCTGCGCGAACAGCCTATGCGGTTTAATGAATTGCAGCGCACCATTGAAGGCATCTCGGCCAAGGTGCTGAGTAATGAGTTGAAAGATTTAGAGCTAAACGGATTTGTAAAACGCATAGTAGATACCGGCATGCCGGTAGTAGTTACCTACGAGCCGACTGATTATACCCATACCCTTAAGGATGTACTGCGCACTCTTGCCGAATGGGGCGAACAACACCGCGAAAAACTGCGCAATGAGGCGCGATAACGCTTCCTGCACTTCTTAAAGAGTTTAAATAATAAACAGCGCAAAAAACGTAACTCGCTTTATTTAAACTCTTTATAAATTAAACGAAATCAGATTTGCATTTGAAACGTTTTAATAAATTTATCGTCTATAGATAAAATCATTAATCAGTAAAACATATGCAATCAAATCGTTACAACGTTTTTAACAACATTCACAAAGGACTTCGCGGAATGCTTTTTACAGTGCAGCAAGAGGTTCAGCAAACCGACTTTAACAGTACCGAAGCAGTGCCCGTTATAGCAAATCTGGAACTTGCTCTAAGGTATTTTGACGAGCATGCAGAGCATGAGGATAACTTTGTTCTGAATGAAATTGTGAAATTTGAACCCCACATTGCCGAAGAGCTGGAAGCCGAACACGTAACCGACCACCAGCTGGGTGAAACATTAAGAGAATACATACAGGCCTGGAAAAACGCAGCAGATAAAACTGAAGCAGGCAGGCAGATATTCTATGCCTTTAACGACTTCATTGCCTTTAACCTGTACCACATGAACAAAGAGGAAACTGTACTGCTGCAACTGCTGTGGAAACATTTTACCGATGAAGAAATTATAGGTATGGAACAGCGCATACTGCAAACAATAGCCCCTGAAGTACTTGTGGCAGAAAGCCGCTGGATGCTAAGGAGCCTGAGCATCCCAGAAATCATAGAATGGTACATGGGCATGAAGCACGGTGCACCCGCCGAGGTATTTATGATGTTTAAAGGCCTTGCGGCAGAAGAATTACCCGAAATTAAAATGCAGCAGTTAGAGACTGCCTTGGCATAATTATACATCCTATAAATAAAATTAAACCTACAAGAAAGCCTGCAGATTTGCAGGCTTTTCTTATAAATATACCTTTTGTCTAAGATTTCCTGTCGTTCGTCGGCATATAACCTGCATTAGCCTATTTTTCCCGGAGGAGCTGCACAGCATGGATATCTTTGTAGAAGAAAAAACAGGGAAACCTGTTCTTTTCACCCCCATTAACTACTTTATATAATTGGCATTTCCCATTATCTCCAAAAAAACATAATGCCAAAGTTACAAACCGGCTGTCCCCCCAGCCGGTTTATTTTTTTAAAAGTCAAACCGTAGCTGTACGGCTACCGTTTTTTTAACCCCGGCTTCATTGTTAAGGTTAGAGAGTGATATGCCCAGGAGCCGCACCGAATCTTTTGGCCGTTCCTGGTACAGGAGCTCTTTTACGGTTTCCATAATCAGGCTGCCGTCTGATATAAAGTAGGGCATGGTCTTGCTACGGGTTTGCACCGTAAAATCAGAATATTTGAGTTTTAGGGTAATGGTTTTCCCGGCTATCTTTTTCTTTTTAAGGCGGCGTTCCAGTTCGCCTGCTATTTTTTCCAGGCGTTCCAGCATAAACACCTCCGAAACCAGGTTTTCGTTAAAGGTGTGCTCTGTCCCAACTGATTTTATGGTACGGTCGGGCTTTACAGGGCTGTTGTGTATGCCGCGCACCACGTGGTAATAATACGGACCGCTTTTGCCAAAATGCGCCGCCAGGAATTCCTCGGTTTTTTCCTTAAGGTCTTTGCCGGTAAAAATGCCCAACTGGTACATTTTCTCCTCGGTAACCTTACCCACACCATAAAACTTACCTATGGCAAGATTTTCCAGAAAACTGAGTACCTCGTCGGGTGGTACGGTTTTTTGTCCGTTGGGTTTGTTGTAGTCGCTGGCTACCTTGGCTATAAATTTATTAATGCTAATACCCGCCGATGCCGTAAGTCCGGTTTCCTCTAATATGCGTTGGCGTATTTGGGTAGCAATAAGTGTGGCGCTTGGTATGCCTTTTTTGTTTTGGGTAACATCCAGGTAGGCTTCGTCCAGGCTCAGGGGTTCTACAAGGTCTGTAAACTCATGGAAGATGCTGCGTATTTTGCGGCTTATTTCGGTATAACGCTCAAAACGCGGCCGTACAAAGATAAGGTGTGGGCAACGTTTTTTGGCAAGGTAACCGCTCATGGCACTGCGCACCCCAAACTTACGCGCCTCATAACTCGCCGCCGAAACCACACCACGCGTTTCGCCCCCGCCTACGGCAATAGCCTTACCCCGCAGCTCGGGGTTATCCAGCTGCTCTACCGATGCGTAAAATGCATCCATATCTACATGGATTATTTTGCGCTGGGGTTTTTCGGCTTGCTCTTCCATAATGTAAAATTACGGAAAACTATACGATACAAAACAAATGAATTGTTAGGCAACGAAGCTATTCTCTAACCTTTAATAAGCCAAAGTTTTTGGGTTCAATTTTTTCTCCAAAAGTGTTATAATGATCAATTTCCCAAGCTTCGCTACGATAAATAAACGATAAGAATTCTGTTTGGAATTTGCTTACCTGGAAATATATTTGAAGGTTATCTCCCTCTTTAGGTTCATAGTGAAAGTCAAAACAATTTTCGTTATTTATTTGTTCAAGCACAAAACTTTCCGTGAGAGAATTAATTGCCTTCTGAGGCATATCTAACACCCCTATCATATAGGCGCCACCCTTCAAAGTACCCATATACTCATACAACACCCAACAGAACGGCTCTTTTGATTTAGGAAGCTTCTTTCTTTGAAATTTCTCAAGACTATCATGAATATTTATCAGCTCGACATCTTTTGAGTTCAAACACGTACAAAATTTCAGTTTGTCGCTTACTTCACACATAATCTGGTTGGTTTAACTATATCATCATAAAATTATACCTACAAGGTCACAGAGACCTTGCAGGAGATTTACACCGCCTCAAACAACTTACCCGGCAGTGGCCTGATTACGCCTTTCAGTTCCATATTCAGTAACATAGACGACAACCTGAACACCGGCATATCGCAGTTCAGGGCTATAATATCCAGGAGTTCCTTGCCGTTTTTTTGCAGGTAGTCGTACACCTTTTGCTCATCGGGTTCCAGGGTTACAAACAGTTGTTTTTGTATTGGTGGCAACTTCTTTTCTTCCAGCTCCCAGTTTAGCATATATATAAGATCGGCAGCACCGGTAAGCAGGTTGGCACGCTGGGTTTTTATCAGTTCGTTGCAGCCCATACTGTACTTATCGGTAATACGCCCGGGTAATGCAAAAACATCGCGGTTATAATCGTTGGCCACATTAGCCGTAATAAGCGAACCGCCTTTTTCGGCACTTTCTATAATAATAGTAGCCTCGCTAATGCCTGCCACGATGCGGTTTCGTTTTACAAAATTCTCCCGGTCGGGGTTGCTGGTGCTCCAAAACTCGGTAAGGAAACCGCCGTTTTGCTCCATACGCGCCACGTACTTTTTGTGTGGCTTGGGGTACACCTGATTCAGGCCATGTGCCACCACACCTACCGTTTGCAGCCCAAGTTCCATAGCTACCATGTGGGCATGGATGTCTACCCCGTACGCAAAGCCGCTTACAATAACAGGGTTTAGGGGAACCAAATCTTCCAGCAGCTTACGGCAAAAATCGCCACCGTAGGCCGTCATTTGTCGGGTGCCTACAATGCTCAGGGTTTTGCGCCCCGCAAGGTTTATATTCCCCGAACCAAACAACAGTACCGGCCCGTCTACACAATGCTTCAGGCGTTCGGGGTAATCGGCTTCGCGGTACTCGCATACCTTAATATTGTTTGCTTCTATAAACTTCAGCTCGTTTTCGGCATGCTTAAAAGCCTCCTTGTTTTGCAGGTTTTTGTACAGCACTTCGCCCACACCTTCTATGGCTAAAAGTTGTGGTTTTTTTGCCGATAATACGGCCGCCGCGCTGCCCAGGTGGTTTATGAGCTTTTTTGCCACTATATCGCCCACACCCTCTATCCGTAAGAGTGCCAGGGTATTAAACAAATCGGGTTGGTTCATCAAAAAATATAATCAGCAGCATTACAGCCGCTTATCATTGTTAATAAAATTTGTGAATAAAATGTTGGCCAACCACCTCAATGATTAAATTTGCTTATATGAAGATTGAGAAACACATTTCAGCATTACTATACCGTTACCAGTGTGTAACCATTCCTGGTTTTGGTGCATTTCTTACCGAAATACGCCCGGCACAGCATAACGCTGTTTCACATACTTTCTATCCTCCAAAAAAGGTGGTTTCGTTTAATGCGAATGTAAAAAATAATGACGGTCTTTTGGCCAACCACATCGCACAAACTGAAAAAATTTCGTACGAAGCAGCCGTGGAAGCCATAAGCGACATGGTAAAGCAATGGAAACACAGCCTGAACAATATGGATGTGCTTTTCCTGAAAAACATAGGACAAATAGGCCTTAATACCGAAGGTAACCTTGTGTTTACCCCAGATACTCCTGTAAACTACCTAACCGAAGCCTTTGGGCTTAGTACGGTAATATCTCCGGCTATTAAGCGCGAAGAACTGAAAGCAGTTGTAGAGGAACTGGAAGAAAAAGCACCTATTATCTTCACCCCGGAACGCAAACGCGATTACAGCTACCTGAAATATGCGGCCGTATTTGCACTGCTTATAGGCGGAGGTTTATTTGGCTACAAAAACTACAACGACAGGCAGGCTGCCGCCGAAACCCTTGCTGTACAAAATGCTGTACAGGCCAAAGTGGAACAGCGTATACAGCAGGCCACATTTTTTATAGAAAACCCGCTTCCGGCTGTTACCCTTCCCGTTAAGGAAGACACCGAGGCAATTACCGATACTGTAGCAACATTACCGTACCATGTGGTAGCAGGTGCTTACAAAAGCGAGGCGAATGCCGATAAAGCAGTAGCCAACCTTGTAACAAAAGGACATAAGGCGCACAGGCTGGAACTGAACAAATTTGGGCTGTACCCGGTGGTATACGGCAGCTATGCCACGTATAACCAGGCACAGGATAGCGCACGTGCTATACGTATTAATGGCGATAAAGAAGCCTGGGTACTGGTAAAATAAGGCCTTAAACTTCTAAAAAAATATTCCTCCCAACTGCGGAGGATTTTTTTTGCCCACTGCTTAACACTATCTTTGCCGCACACAACAAAATAGCACGAAAGATAATGCAGCCGAAACACCCTTCAGACTCTGTTTGTATAATGACCGACATCATATTGCCGGGCGAAACTAATCCGCTTAACAACCTTTTTGGCGGAGAGCTACTGGCCCGTATGGACCGCTGTGGCAGTATAGCCGCGCGCAGGCACAGTGGCCGCATAGTGGTTACGGCATCGGTAAACCACGTGGCGTTTAACCACTCTATTCCCTTAGGTAGTGTAGTTACTATAGAAGCCAAAGTAAGCCGTTCATTTAATTCGAGTATGGAAACGTACATAGACGTTTGGATTGAGGACCGTGTAAGCGGATTAAAGACCAAAGCAAACGAAGCCATTTATACTTTTGTAGCTGTAGACGAATACGGCAGGCCGGCACCGGTACCCCAGCTGATACCCGAAACAGAGCTGGAAAAACAACGCTATGAAGCCGCCCTGCGCCGCAAGCAACTAAGCCTTGTTTTGGCAGGAAAAATGAAGCCAAACGACGCTACCGAACTAAAAGCATTATTTACAGAATAATACAGAAACACCTTGTTAAAAAGGTGTTTTTTTGTTTTTAGGTGTAATGTTTTGAAAAAACTATAATTTTTTTCACCATTAAAAGAAAAAGTTTCAAAAGAGTACAACAGCATGCTATTTTGTGATAATCATTGTGTTAAAAGAAAGCAAAGTGTTTTTTTGAGTATTTTTATTTTCGAGAAAAAATACACTTCAATTAACCCTTTTATGAAAAAAACATTACGCCTTGTTTATGGGGGACTTCTGCTCTTATGTGGAAGTGCCTTCGGACAAACTTATCAGACGCTCGACGTCTCGTCCGGTTTTACAAACGATGTAATTGCGAATGGCACGGGTAGTGCCTCTACAACTACAGATGAAGACGTTGATGGCGCAGGTTATGCTTTTATCTGCACCGACTTCCTAGCAACTTCTTCAAGCACCCCGATTACTTATGGTTTACCTACCAGCGGAACCATTAGCTCTCTTGCCACATCTGGCCTTTCTTTTCAGCTTCAGTCGTATTCATCATCAAATTCATTGAGGATAGAAACCGCTGCAACATCAGGAACACTTTCTTTGGCGACAGCCAGCCAAATTTCGGCAAGTAGCATTTACCTGCTAACTACCTCAGGGAGTGGCGCCGGTGTTGTAGACGTTACCGTTAACTTTTCAGACGGCACGAGCCAGACTGTTACCGGAACCACTATTCCTAACTGGTATGACTCTACAACAATTCCTGTTGCTGCATGGGGTTTTGGTAGGGTAGTATTAAGCACCGACGTGCTTCAGAATCCTACAAACAATCCAAGGCTTTACCAGCTGGAGATTCCGATTACATTAACTAACCAGTCTAAAACAATAACTGGGGTTACCGTATCAAAAACATCAGGCGGAGTTATAAACGTTCTTGCATTGTCTGCAAAAACCGTAGGTTCATGTCCATCGCTTTCATCTGTTTCGGCTTCTCCTACTGCTGGTACTGCTGCAACACTAAACTGGGTTTTAGGATCATATGGTACAGGATCGAGCAGTGCTACCTATACGGTAGAACTTTATACCGACAGCGCCTATACACTTCCTGTTGCAGGTACTCCTATCACCGGAATAACCGCTACTTCTCAGGCGGTAACAGGCCTTACAGCCGAAACAACCTATTATTACAGGGTTAAGGCAAACAATGGTAGCTGCGACTCAGAATATCTTACAGGTAGTTTCTATACAGGATATTGTACGCCTACTGGTTTTACAACCAGTTCTACTTACTACCTTAATAACGTAGTAACAACCGGTGGTTCTGCTAACATAAACAACGCTACCACTTCTGTTACAGGAGGTTATGCAAACTATTCTGCAACTCAGGCTGTATCTCAGATTCCGGGAGGATCTTTTAACATTGCGCTAAGCGTAAGCAGTGGCACAAACTACTTCTATGTTTGGGTAGACTGGAATAACGATATGGACTTCTCTGATACCGGTGAAGCTGTAGTAGCCACAACAAGCTATACTTCCAGCTACAGCGGCACTATAAACATCCCTGCCACCCAGGCTCCGGGGAACTATCGTATGAGATTGTCCAGCAGTTACATAGGTGCTATAACAAGTGCTTGCGGACCTGCTGCTTATGGTGAGTTTGAAGATTACACAATAACTGTACTTCCTGCACCTACCTGTTATTTCCCTACAGGTCTTGCTGCGGCTTATACATTTACAAACAGTACTTTTAGCTGGAGTGCCCCTACACTGGGAACAACCCCTGCAGGATACGAGTACGTGCTTACTACCACACAGGGTACTCCTACAGGTAGCGGCACTGCTACAACAGGTACTTCATTTACTGCTGATACTACAATAGGCACTACCTATTACCTATACGTACGTTCAGACTGTGGTAGCGGAGACTATAGCTCTTGGTCTAGTGCTACCTTTACACCAAACTACTGCGTGCCTACCACCACATACACGCCAAGCCTTTATTATATAACCAACTTTGCTACAACAGGTGGCTATACTAACATAAGCAACAGCTCTTCTTATGCTGCATATACTAACTACAGCGCTACACAAATTGTAAGCAAAGCTGCAGGTACAAGCTTTAACTACACAGGTACAAAAAGCGGTACTACAACTACTGTAGACATTTGGGTAGACTGGAACCAGGATCTTGTTTTTGACCAGGCAACAGAACTTGTTGTAAACGGCGGAACAACTTCACCCGGTGGTACTTCATTCTCAGGAACCATAACCATACCTGCCGGTACTCCACTAGGAAACTACCGTATGAGGGTAAGGTCTAGGTACTATACTTATACTTCTTCAGCATGTGGTAACATTAACTATGGCGATGCAGAAGATTATACCATAACTGTGGCTACACAACCTGCAGACTGTGTAACTCCTGATGCGGCTACTGTAGCTACTTCGGGTGTAACAGCTTCTAACATTACTGTAACGGTAACTGCACCTGCTACTGCACCTACAGGATATGTGCTTATACGCAGTACGGCTGCCACACTATCTGCTACACCTGTAAACGGTACTACTTATGCTGTAGGCACTGCATTTGGCGGTGGTACAGTAGTAGCTAACAGCCTTACTGCACCTGCGGTAAGCGACTTTGTTCCTGCTAACAGCCATTACTATTATTTCGTATTTACATACAATGACGGTGGTATTTCATGTTTCGGACCTATCTACAGTGCTGTAGCCTCTGCCGATGCTACCAGCTGTGCTGTAGCTACAATAAACTCTGGCGCAAGTAACATAGGTAACTATAGCGCTAACCTAAACTGGACATCTGTTGTGGGTAACGGTGGCCTTACACCTACTTATACTATAGAGGTATATACGGACGAAGCACTTACTGCTCTTTTCGGTACTTATACAGCTACAACTAACAGCTACGCGCTTAGCGGACTTACATTAGGCGCTACATACTACTACCGTGTTAAAGCTGAAACTACAGGTTGTGATAACGATGCGTGGTCTTCTGCTCTAAGTTTTGCAACTCAAAGCCAGTACTCACCACTTGATGCTACCGGTTACAGCGATGACGTTATCGCGAACGGTACAGGCGTTGCAAGCCTTAGCACTACTAACGATGTTGATGGTGTAAACAATGCTTATATAGCGCTTAATTATCAACCTTCTGCTTCGGGTTCTGTAACTTCAGTAGGCCTTCCTGTAGACAGGAGGCTAACTAACTCCGGCACTACTGGCCTTACTTTCCTAATGCAGGATTACAGCAACAACAACTCACTAAGGATTCCTGCCCAAAACGGAACAGGTACACTTACACTTACAAACCCTGTAAAACTATCTAACCTTTACCTTGCGGTAACTTCAGGTAGTGGTGCTTCTACTATATCTGTACAGGTTAACTTCCAGGATGGTACAAGCCAAACAGCAAGTTCATTTAGCCTTCTTGACTGGTATGGTACAGCTACAACAGCTCAGCCTGCACTTGTATCGGGCATAGGCCGTGCTAACAGGGCAAATACTACAGGCGCTGTAGAAACAGGTGCTTCAAAAGTATTCTATGTTACACTTCCTATAGAAACTGCTAACCAAACCAAACAGGTTTCATCTGTTACAGTTACAAAAACGTCTACCGGAACTACAACTCCTGTACCACACGTATTTGCACTTTCAGGCCAGCTAATTAACGAGTGTCCTGTGCTAAACACTGCATTTACTACTCCAACTGCTACAGGTGCCAGCGTAAACTTCGGACTTATGTCTGGTAGTGTTGCTGCCGCATCTTACAGCTACGAAGTGTATACTGATGCTGCTTATACAACTCCGGTTGCAGGCTCGCCATTTACAACTACTACAACATCTCTTACTGTAAGCGGACTTAGCCCGTTAACTACATACTACTACCGTGCACAGGCTGTAAACACTGCTTGTACTTCTTCTTACATAACTGGAAGCTTTACAACACTGTGTGCTACTCCTGATGCTCCTGCAGCTGATGCACAAACATTCTGCTCTGGTGCTACTGTAGCTAACCTTGTTGCTACAGGTGCTACAGGAAATACAATAAAATGGTATGCTACTGCCGATGCTACAACGGCTCTTACAGCTACAACAGCTCTTAGCAACGGTACTTACTATGTATCTCAACTTTCAGGTACTTGCGAAAGTACACGTACTGCTGTAACAGTTACTGTAAATACTGTAGCTGCTCCTACTGCCGATGCACAAACATTCTGCGGAAGCGCTACTGTAGCCGACCTTATGGTTACTGCTGCCGAAGGCGCTACCCTAACATGGTATGCTACCGTAGGTGGTGATGCTATAGAAACTACTGCTGCTCTGCAAACAGGCTCTTACTATGTAACTCAAACAGTAAACGGCTGTACAAGTACTGCTGCTACTGTAAGTGTTACTGTAAATACTATTCCTGATGCTCCTGTTGCCGATGCTCAAACATTCTGCGGAAGCGCTACTGTAGCAAACCTTATGGTTACTGCTGCCGAAGGCGCTACCCTAACATGGTATGCTACTGTAGGTGGCGATGCAATAGAAACTACTACTGCTCTGCAAACAGGCTCTTACTATGTAACTCAAACCGTAAACGGCTGTACAAGTACTGCTGCTATGGTAAGCGTTACTGTAAATACTGTTCCTGACGCTCCTACTGCCGATGCACAAACATTCTGCGGAAGCGGTACTGTAGCCGATCTTGTGGTTACTACTGCTGAAGGCGCTACTCTTACATGGTATGCTACCGAAGGTGGTGATGCTATAGAAACTACTACTGCTCTTGAAACGGGTTCTTACTACGTAACTCAAACAGTAAACGGCTGTACAAGTGCTGTAGGTACTGTAAGCGTTACTATAAACGCTATACCTGATGCTCCGGTTGCCGAAGCCCAGTCATTCTGTGGTACTGCTACTGTTGCAGATCTTGCTTACACTGCTGCTGAAGGTGCTGTTGTTACCTGGTATGCTACCGAAGGTGGCGATGCTATAGAAACTACTACTGCTCTTGAAAACGGTACTTACTACTTTACTCAAACAGTAAACGGTTGTACAAGTCTTGCAGGTACTGTAGAAGTTACTGTAACTGCTACTCCTGACGCTCCTGTAGCTGATGCTGAGCAAAACTTTACTGATGGCCAAACATTGGCTAACCTTACAGTAACGTTTGCTGAAGGTACTACTGCTACATGGTACACACTTAACGGTGATGAGTATGTGGAAATAGATCCGTTTACGGCTCTTGTTGATGGTACTACTTATTATGTAAGCCAAAGCAATGGCACCTGCGTAAGCGAAATGACTGCTATAACAGTTCATATCACTGCAGGTACTAACAACGTTACTAATACTACTCTTACTGTTTACCCTAACCCTGCTACAAACGTTATAAACGTTAAATCAGGTGCGGCAATAAGCCACCTTGCGCTTATTAACCTGCTTGGACAAACAGTAACCGAACAAACTGCTAACGGAACCGAAGCCCAACTAAACATAGAAAGGCTTTCTACCGGAACATATATCCTGCAGGTAACTGCCGGAAACAAAATCACCACTGTAAAAGTTGTGAAGCAATAGTTTAGGTAATTCAATAGTGTTAAAACGCCACCCTTAGGGGTGGCGTTTTTCATTTATACCGTATTGTAAGTTAAGTGGTTATTTGGCATCCGGTGTCACAGTTGCGGTATTTTCATAGTGCAGATTTGCATTCATTTCTATATCAAACTGTTTGTACGAAAAGTCGATGTGTGTTATGGTTGTGCTTTGCTGCTGCAACGGGAAATTATTTTTAATATCATAGCTCATGGTGCCCTTACCATTACCCTCTGCTACAATCCTGAAATTAGGGTCGGGTTGCTTCAGCTTGTAGGTAATTACTATGTCAAACAAGGCAATACCCTTCTTTATCTCCGTAAGCGTGTAGGCTGAAACCACATCCATCTCTACTGTATGCCCGGGCAGCGGTATACTGGCGGTAGTAGTTATCTGTTGTGTTTGTCCCTGCTTAAAAGGCTTATCAGGAAACTTAGCCGGTTTCATGGCGGTTTCCAGTATGTCAAGCAGGTTTGCCTTAAGCTTTTTGTCTACTTCGGGCGCAGTAACCGAATCAAGCCTTGCATGGCCATCAGCATCGGCAATACCGTATGCTTTTACCCCCTGTGTAAACCCTTTCTTAGAAAAAGCTTCGGGGAGCTTTACTACGGTAAGCGTTAGCGGAATCTGAGTGCCGTCAAGCGATTTCCCAGTCTTTGTTTCAGTAATAAAATCGATATTGGTTACCTGTTCGGTAGGGTTTTGCACGCCCTGTTCTTTTAAAACCTGCAGCACATCAGGGTCGCCTTTGTAGCGTATGGTATTACTATGTTTCTGTAAGGCGGTTTGCCTGTAGGTAGTTTCGGGCTTATACACCGGCTTTAGGGTTACCTCTTTTTTGGTTTGGGCAAAAGTAGCCGCACCCATAAACAGTACCGGTACTATAATATTCTTAACGGTCATATTCTAAAATTGTATTGTACAACAAAACGCATTTGCACAAATAAAAGTATAAAAAAAGGCCACCCGTAGGCAGCCTCTTCGTATGTTTGTTTTGTTTATTTAATTGTTTAGCGCTTCAGCACCACCCACAATTTCAAGGATTTCGCCGGTAATTGCAGCCTGGCGGGCCTTGTTATATGTAAGTTTAAGCTGGTTACGCATAGCCGTAGCGTTATCAGTAGCTTTGTGCATGGCCGTCATACGGGCACCGTGCTCTGAAGCAAATGAATCACGTACTGCCTTGTAAAGCTGCGTTTTTAATGAAAGCGGAATTAAGCTAAGCACAATTTCTTCTTTAGATGGCTCAAAGATATAATCAAGCTCAGTGTTGCTTTCGGCAGCAGCATCGGCAGGTACAAGCGGTAAAAACTGCTCAGTAATAACTACCTGGGTACCGGCATTCTTAAAGTGGTTGTATACAAGTTCTATCTTGTCATACTCACCTGCTTCAAACCTGTCCATAAGCGACTGGGCTATACGGGCAGTGTTTTCAAAGGTAAGCACATCATAAAGGCCGCTTTGGTTTTCTACCACGTTAGCAAGCTTCTTCAGTACATCGTTACCTTTTTTACCTATGGCAAGTACATCTACCTGTTTACCGGCATAAGTAGCATCCTGAAGGTTTTTTACCTGCTTAATCACGTTAGTGTTAAACGCGCCGCAAAGACCCCTGTTAGAGGTTATAGCTACAATAAGGACTTTATTTACCGGGCGTTGCTCGGCAAATGCGCCTCCTGTATTACCCTCCAGCGTAGCGCTAAGATTTTGCAATAGCTCGGTAAGCTTCTGGCTGTAAGGCCTCATTGCTGTAATAGCATCCTGAGCCTTTTTTAGCTTGGCAGCCGAAACCATTTTCATCGCGCTTGTAATTTGCATGGTCGATGAAACGGAAGCAATCCTGTTACGTATTTCCTTTAAGTTTGCCATTTTTTAATGTGAAAATTAAACAATTAAACAATGTACCAATTGGTTAACTGGTACATTGATACATTGAAAAATTAATATTTTGCAGCGATCTCAGCAGCAGCTTTCTCAAGCACGTCTGTAATCTCGTCAGTAAATTTACCTGCTTTAAGCGCATCAAGGGTAGCCCTGTGTGAAGCGTTTAGGTAAGCGATGAAGTCTTTTTCAAACTCTTTTACTTTGCTTACAGGTACCGTCTTAAGTAGGTTTTTAGAACCTGCATAGATAATAGCTACCTGGTCTTCTACAGTATAAGGATCGTTTACGCTTTGCTTAAGTATTTCCACGTTACGCTTACCTTTTTCAATTACGTTCATAGTAACTGCATCAAGGTCTGAACCGAATTTAGCAAATGCTTCAAGTTCGCGGTACTGAGCCTGGTCTAGCTTAAGTGTACCTGCTACTTTTTTCATTGACTTAATTTGAGCGTTACCACCTACACGCGATACAGAGATACCTACGTTAATAGCCGGACGTACACCTGAGTTGAATAGATCTGACTCAAGGAAGATCTGACCATCTGTAATCGAAATTACGTTTGTAGGGATATATGCAGAAACGTCACCAGCCTGAGTTTCGATGATAGGAAGCGCAGTAAGCGATCCGCCACCTTTAACAATTGGCTTAAGAGATTCCGGTAGGTCGTTCATTTCTTTTGCAATGCTGTCGTCAGCAATAACTTTTGCAGCACGCTCCAGTAGCCTTGAGTGAAGGTAGAACACGTCACCAGGGTACGCCTCACGTCCTGGTGGACGACGAAGTAGAAGCGATACTTCACGGTAAGCTACCGCTTGCTTAGAAAGGTCATCATAAATGATAAGTGCCGGACGGCCTGTATCACGGAAGTACTCACCTATTGCAGCACCGGCCATAGGAGCGTAAACCTGCATAGGAGCCGGGTCAGACGCGTTAGCGGCAACGATGATGGTATAAGCAAGAGCACCTTTTTCTTCAAGGGTTTTAGCTATACCTGCTACTGTAGAAGCTTTTTGGCCTACAGCAACATATATACAGAATACAGGTTTACCTGCATCGTAAAATTCTTTTTGGTTAAGGATGGTGTCTATACACACGGTAGTTTTACCGGTTTGACGGTCACCAATAACAAGCTCACGCTGGCCACGTCCTACAGGAATCATGGCATCGATAGCTTTAATACCTGTTTGTAGCGGCTCGGTTACCGGCTGACGGTAAATTACACCCGGAGCTTTACGCTCTAGTGGCATCTCATAAAGATCTCCACCAATAGGGCCTTTACCATCTATAGGGTTACCCAGTGTGTCTACCACACGGCCCAGCATTTGCTCACCTACTTTTAGTGAAGCAATGCGGTTTTGCCTTTTTACTGTAGAACCCTCTGCAACACCTACTGATGAGCCAAGCAATACTACGCCCACATTGTCTTCTTCAAGGTTCAATACAATACCTTCTAACCCGCTTTCAAACTGTACAAGCTCACCATATTGAGCATTGCTAAGTCCGTAAATACGGGCAATACCGTCACCTACCTGAAGAACGGTTCCTACCTCTTCCAGTGTAGCACCCGATTCAAAACCGGACAATTGTTTCTTTAATATTGCTGAAATTTCAGCAGCTTTAATTTCTGCCATCTTTATAATTAAGTTTAATTACCTGTTTTATGAACTACGTTTAAAATAGCCTGTTTTTTTACTTAGTTAGCCAGTTCCCTTTTTAGGGTAAGCAGCCTTGCGGCTATGCTGGCATTGTATTGCTTGTCGCCAAGCCTTATGATAAAACCACCTATGATTGATGGATCTACCACATTTTTAAGGGTTACCTGGTTTGGTGTAAATTGTTTCACCTTAGCCAGCACCTTAGCTTCAAGATCTGCATCTATAGGAAAGGCGGTGGTAACCACTGCGGTTTCTATACCACTGGCTGCATCATACTGCTCCTTATACTGGGCAGCGATAGCAGGTAGTATTTCAAACCTTTTGTTTTCAGCCAAAAGCTGGAAAAGCGATTCGGTTACATTCTGCGCTCCGGCAAATATTTCCTTAAGTGCGCTAAACTTTACCTCACCTTTTACATTAGGTGTGTTTAAAAAGTTTTGCAGCTCTTTGCTTTCCTGCACGGCAGCAGTAATCTGCGCCATATCGGCAGCCACTGTTGCGGCATTACCCTGAGTCTGGGCAAGGTCTAGTATAGCTTTCGCGTATCGTACTGCGGCTCTGCTCATACGGGTGTTATTAGTTTAGTTTTACTTCGTCAAGCATTTTTTCTACAAGGCCGTTTTGTGCTTCTTTGTTAGAAAGCTCAGCCTTAAGTAGTTTTTCTGCAATCTCTACCGAAAGAGCAGATACCTGGCCTTTAAGCTCAGCCATAGCAGCATTTTTCTCTGCTGCAATAGAAGCTTTAGCTGCCTCGGCAATTTTATCGGCTTGCGCCTGAGCCTCAGCTTTAGCATCGGCTATCATTTTCTCTTTTATTTCACGGGCCTCTTTCATAATAGCATCCCTTTCTGCACGTGCCTGGTTAAGGATGGTTTCGTTCTCAGCCTTTAGCGTAGCCATTTCCTTGCGGGCAAGTTCTGCCGAAGCAATAGCGTTAGATATACCTTCTTCCCTTGCAGCAAGTGCAATAAGTATAGGTTTCCACGCAAACTTAGCCAACAGGAAAATAATTATCACAAGGATAAGTGCCTGCCAGAAGAATAAACCGAACGAAAAATCATTTATTAACTTTTCCATATATCTTTATTATAAAATAGGTGTTTTCGTTTTTTCTAATTAGTGGTAAAACAAAACCTGCAACCAACCGTTGCAGGTGTTTGCTTAATTATTTTCCTAGGATTAGGGCACCGAAAGCAAGACCTTCAAGAAGTGCACCGATGATGATCATCGCAGTCTGGATTTTGCCAGCAGCCTCAGGCTGACGGGCAATAGCATCCATTGCAGAACCACCGATTTTACCTAAACCAACACCAGCACCTATTACGATAAGGCCGGCTCCAACTAGACCTGGAATTTCCATGATATATAATTAATTAAATTAATGTTCTTAATTAGTTGTTTCAATAAATTAAATCACCGGGATCTCAGGATCCTCTACGTGATGATCGTCATGACCGTGTGCATGGTCATGATGATGCTCATGCTCCTGTACTGCCATACCAATAAATAGTGAAGACAGCATGGTAAAGATAAACGCCTGAAGGAATGCTACAAGCAATTCTATTACCGAGATGAACAGTGTAAGCAGCATAGAAACTCCTATACTACCACCAGTACCCAGCTGTGCTTTACCCACATATACTATAGCAATAAGACCCATTACTACGGTGTGACCCGCCGTGATGTTTGCAAATAAACGGATAAGTAGCGAGAATGGCTTAGTAAATAGACCAAGCAACTCTATAGGAGCAAGTATTATTTTCATTGGCACAGGTACACCAGGCATCCAGAAGATGTGACCCCAGTATTCCTTATTAGCGCTAAACTGCGTAATGAAGAATGTAAACAAAGCAAGACAAAGTGTAACTGCAATGTTACCGGTAACGTTTATACCCAGTGGCGTAAGACCAAGAAGGTTCAGCGTCCAGATAAGGAAGAATACCGTAAGCAGGTATGGCATAAACTTCTTGTACTTGTCTTCACCTATGTTTGGCCTTGCTATTTCGTCCCTTACATATAGTACCAACGGCTCTAACACACGGCTGAAACCTGTAGGTATAGTATTAGGGCTGTTTTTATAAGTCTTGGCAAGACGGCCAAACAACACTAACAGTAGTAGCGAAGTAAACAATAATGCCACTACGTTTTTAGTAATAGAAAAATCCATTACCTGAGCTACTGTAGGGTGGCCATGATGATCCAGCTTAAGATCGCCGGCAGCATCAGTCTTGTATATTTTATTGTGAAAAAGCACGTAGTTGTTACCGTCTACATTTGCCACAGACTCGCCGTGGTTAAATGCCGATGCCATAAACATTTTTACTCCGTTATCATATATGATAACAGGCAGCGGAAAACCGTATTGCGCTCCGGTCTCTTCGTCTGAAAAGAAAGTAAACTCATGAGAGTCCTGAAGGTGATGGGCAATATGCTCATTGATTTTTGCTTTTTCATCAACGGGACCAGCAGCTTCGTGACCTTCGTGGGCCTCGTGCGCGGCTGGGGCTTCGGCATGTACAGCAGCAGTATCGTGCTGGGTATGCAACGTATCCTCAGTTGAATTAGCAGAAGAAATAAGGGGTAGAACCAGCAGCAGGGCCGCTATTGTGTTCTTGAGAGATTGTCCGGTAAACACCATCTTATTAACTATCTTAATTTTACAGTCCTGAAATTTTGCGCAAAGGTAAGATTTAAATTAATATCTAACCCCTCAAAACTGTTTTTTTTTAAGATTCGTCAGGGTATAAGAATTTTCATTGTTTTTTATTTAACAGCTGCGCTGTAAAATAGGCTTCTACAGATAAAAATAACATAAAAATAACAAACACGTTTATTTTCTCCGTAGAACTTTCAATCGTTTTCGATAAAATTGGCCTCATGTAAAGATAGGCCGCAACAACTTTTAAGGTGGTAAGAAGCAAGAAAACATAACCCGCCTGAGCAGCATTTTTACTTGCTATAAAATGCAGTGCAAACAGTATTATTATACTGAAAACATAAAAAAATAAATATGACAGGTATACTGGGTATACAAATTTTCCGGTTTCTACACCTATACCCGGTATAAGGTAAAGCCCCATGTTTAATAACAAAAACACTACTGCCACCCCGGTTACCTTAAGCAGGGTGCTTATAAAACTTTTATCCATCTATTTATTAAGTTGATTTACCAGGCGCACCACGTTATACAGTGCTATGGCTACCCCCAGCATGGTACATACTACAAACCATAGCTGGTTTGGGTTTGGGTATTTTTCATCAAGCCAGGTGCCCAGCATACTAAACAGGTAAATAACAATACCCATTTGAGACGGTATGCTAACCAGTATAAGCCATTTGTTTGGCTTTTTATCCTGCCTGTTGTTTGTCATTAACCGGAGTATTGTTTTTGGCTGCATTTTTCATAGTACAGGTAGCTGTAAAAATGGCTCCCGGCTCTACAGCCAGTTTACCTGCCACTACGTCGCCCTGTATGTTTGCTTTGCTTTTTATACTCAGCAATTCTTCTACATCTATGCGTCCGTTAAACTTTCCTTCTATATCGGCACTCTTGCATTTTATATCACCGGTAACACTACCTGTAGGCCCTATAACCAGTCTTCCCTGAGAGGTAAAATTCCCCTCCAGATTACCATCAATCCTCAGATCGGCCTGAGATATCATGTCTCCTTTTATAGTAGTACCCTCTACAATACGATTGGTTTTACCTAATAGGTCGGTATACGATTTCTGTGATTTGTCAAACATGCTCATATTACTTTACCGGCTGGTATTGTTCAAAGTTCTTTTTTACCTGTATCACCTTATAATCTTCACTGCTTATTATTATAGGTGTTTCGGCTATTTTATAATCCTTATAATCTTTAAGTACCGAAACTACGTCTACCGCTGCCAGCTTATTTATAAGGCCATGCACTACTAGTATGTTGTCTTTTACGGTATATATATCGTTACTCAGGGTAATCCTGTTATTGTTGTTATCCTTAATAAACTGCTGTATGGTTTTTGTAAGCTTGGCTATACGCGGGTCATTAGCGTCAAACTTAAACATTAGCTTATAGGTTGTAGGTGTGCTGCCAAAAGCAAGCTTTTCCAGTGCCGGCACATCTTTCTTCAGCATATTGTCTGCCTCTTTACCCTCTTTAGCATTAGCATAAGTAAGAGCTACATAGTTTAGCGCTTTCTTATATTCGTCTACACCCTGTAGCCTGGCAATAAGTTTTGCTTTTAGCAACTCCAGTTTAGGTAATATGTCTTCGCCTTCATAGCTGTCTATATATTCGCCTATAACAGCATATACCTCGCGCACCTGCCCATCGGTATACTGTTCATACAGTTTTTTGTAAATAGCCTCCGGGCTACCGGCGTATAAGGCTTCCGGATTCGGGTTCTTTATAATAGCAGCATAGCGGCTGTCAGGATATTCGGTTAATATACGTTGCTTATACATTTCGGCCTTAGCCGGATCCGATGTTTCGTATATACGGTACAGGTTGTACAGGCTTGGTGCTATAAGGCGTTCTTCCGGGTTAAGCGTAAGCAGCCTTTCCAGCTTATCGGCAGCACGCTGGTTTTCCTTAAACTTGTCTTTATAAATAGCCCCCAGCTGGAAATAGGCAAAGTTGCGGTCTTTAGCAAGGCTGTCCAGTACTTTTTGGTCTGAAGGCAGCTGACTGATGTAAAAATTCGGGTCGTAGCGTGGTTCAAGCGGTTTATCACCATCCTTGGCATTTGCCAGCGAATCATTTTCAGCCGAAGGATCTTCATCGGCCTTAAAGCCTCCTTTTATTTCAGATGCCACACGCCAGTTATCGGCAAGCGGCCTTTTTCCCCATTTGCTCTGAAAGGTAATTTTACCATACGATACGTTAGCCGGGGTATAAAAATAAAATGGCCCGGTTGCAGCGGCGGCAGTACCCCCGGCAGAAGTAGTAGGCCTGTTGTTAGTACCCGTGCTTAAAGCCGGTGTAAGCGCACCGGTTTGTTTACCGGCAACCATAGCATTAGTATCGCTACCCTTACCACCCGGTGTACCCGAAATACTGGTCATGGCATCGTTACCCCTGCCACCCATAGCGGCAGCATTAGCAGCTATATTGGCCTGCTTTTGTGCTTCGGCTTCGGCTTTCTTCTTTGCAAGCTCATCCTGCACCTTCAGCTTTTCTATATACTCTTTATAGTATGCTACACGTGCATCATCTGTAAGTGCTACTGCATTTAGTATACTGTCGTTAGTATTAGCTATGCCTTCGTATTTTATAACATCTTCCAGGTTGTCCCTTTTCTTTTTTATGGCTTTGTACTCACGCGTACGGAAATCCATGCTTACCAGTGTACTGTCGTAGTACTTACCAGCCTTAAGGTATTTTGCCTCTTCAAAATTAATTTCGGCTATGTTGCGGTAATTGCTGGCTATAAGGTAGCGGTCCTGCCCTTTTTTGCGAAGCGACTTATTGTAGTACTCTACCGCCTGCTTGTTTAGTCCCTGCTTATCATAGAACAAAGCTATCTGGTGGTTTATTACATCCAGAAACGGACGGTTTTCGCGATCCTCAAGCAGTTCACGGTATTTTTCCATAAAGGCAAGGGTGTCGCCGGTTTTGTAGTTAAACTGGCTTGCCTGCATGGCATGTGCGTGTATGGTATATATACGCGGCGACTTACGCTTCATGTCTATTACACGCTGAAAGTAAGCATAGGCACTATCGGTATTATTTTGTTTGCTATATAGCTGTCCTATAATAAAATAGTACCGTGATTTTTTTTCGTTGTCCTTGGTGTGTTTTACAGCTTCAATCAGGGCTACGGTAGCGCTATCTGCATACTCTTCCTGTATGTATGCCTGCCCCATCATGGCATTAGCATCGCTGTAAATCTGCTCGTCCATTTTACCTTTCTTCTCTTCCAGGAGTTTCTTCAGGTTTTTAATGGCTACGCCGGTATTATCCAGCCTGATGTTTGTTTTTTCGCGCCACACCTTTACTTCGTCTATACGGCTGCTGGTAGGATACTTGTACAGCACATAGTTAAACGCTTCCATAGCCGGCAAAAAACGGTTATCATAATAACGTGCCTGCCCCAGCAGTAAGTGGGCTTCGTCTATTTGCGGGTTGCGTTCCTGCCCCCCTATGTCCATAGAGTGTTTCTGTATTGCCTTAGTAGCCTTTGCCTCTGCCCTTTCAAAGTTAGCATTACGCTTATCGGTAGGCTCCATTTCATCGGGTGGACGCTGCATACGTTCTACCGGAAGTATATCCCAGTAGTTGTCTGCCATAGTGGTCTTAAGTTCGGTAATACCTGTGGCAAGGGCATTTCTGCCATTAAAGAGAATATTGTCGCGGGTACTCAGGGCATGGTAATTCCTGCTCATAAACGAGTCCTTTTTTGTAGAACACGCTATGGCAAAAGCTGCTGCACCCAGAGCCAGGATATATTTATAATTGCTGGTTTTCAACACAAAAGAATTTTTTTATCCTTAACTTTTAAAATTACTTTTTAGTATAGGAGGGGATAAAAATACGCTTCTTTTTTGTAATGTGGGTTGTTTTAAAAAAAATTCCCTGCCATAAGGCAGGGAATTAACACATTATACTGCAAAAAATTCTTCCAGTTCCTTCAGTGTTTCGTCTGAGGTGAAAATATCTTTTACAACCTGGCCTTTGTGCATGGCCACAATACGGTTGCTTACTTCGGTGGTGTGTGCCAGGTCGTGGCTGCTTACCAGTATGGTTACACTTTTGTCTTCAGCAAGGTCTTTAATAATTTTCTTTAGCCTAAACTGGGTTGTAGGGTCCAGGTTTGCAAACGGCTCATCGAGTATTATCAGTTCGGGGTTACCTATTAGTGTAGCTATAATACCCACCTTCTTTTGGTTACCCTTACTCAGGTCGCGCAGGTATTTCTTTTTGCCAAGGATTTCATCATTAAAAAAATCGGAATGCTTCGCCAAAAGTGCATCTACCGCAGCTTTGTTTTGTCCGCGAAGATCGCCTATAAAATAAAAGTACTCCTCGGGCGTAAGGTATCCTATAAGGAAGCTTTCATCCAGGAATGCGGCCGTAAGCGGTTTCCAGTCCTCGCTTTTGTTTACCTGTATATTGTTTATGGAAACCTGCCCGGTAGACGGTTCTATAAGATCGAGTAACAGGCTGAACAAAGTTGTTTTTCCCGCGCCGTTATTGCCCACAAGGCCAAAACTTTCGCCTTTGTTTATGGTAAGGTTAGGTATGTTTAGCACCACTGTTCCGTTATATGCTTTTTTAAGGTCTTGAATATGTATCATGGTTGTAATGACGGTATTGCTTTTGTGATTAGTTTTTTTGTTTGTACCCTTCAAGGGTAGTATATTTTTCGGTCTTATATGTACGCTCTATCATATTAAACACCTTATTGCGAAACGCTAGTCCTGCAATACCGGCACCGGCCACAAACGCATAGCCCATTTCGGGACTATGTATGGCTTTACCTAAAACAAACAGTATTACAGGTATAAGCATCTTAGGAATAGCCAGAAGCATTACTTTAATATTAAACGACTTACTATCGCCAAAGGCGCGCTTAGCCGACATAAGGTCTATAGGCGTTTTTATAAATGCTCCGCTCAGTAAAACAATATAAGCGTTTACACCTATATTGTATATGGCTCCTACCAGCATAAACATGTATACCTTTAGTCCGAAAATCAAATAAAAAGAGCTTAATATGGTGCTTACTATTGTAGCTACAACAACCAGCCACCATTTAGATGCTATATAATCACGGTACTTAATGTTCTGGCTCATCATAAGCGGGTAGTACGAGCTATCCCAACTGGGTACAAACTGCCCGAAGGTAAACAGGAAACCACCGGTAGTAAAAATGCCTCCAAATACTTTCCAGAAGTCATTATTATATACCTCTATCCCTCCGGAAACAAACAAAAGTCCATAAAACAGGAACATAAAACCGCTAAAAAGGGTATTGCGCGAACGCTTGTTCCTAAGTATCAGCCTAAGGTCGTTTTTAAGGAAAGTTCCCATTTTACCAAAACGGTCAAGGAAAGTATACTCACGCGTATTGGCAATCTCGTCTTTACTTTTAAGTCCTGTATCCAGGTACATTCGCTGTCTAAAATACTTGTGTGTGTACATCCACAGGCAGGCAAATGCTACCAGCGGAAACAATATAACCCATGCGTGATTATATAATCCTGTAAAGAACGGCGCGGTTATTAAGGTAACATTAAAATAACCAAAGTATTGCAGTGCGCCCAGGCCACCTAAAACAGCCAGAAACAATACAAATATATAGTCGTTTTCATTTATAAGCAGGTTAATGAAATTATTACAGTATACCAGTAACCATATTCCCAGCCACCATAAAAGCACCCCAAAAACCGAATACCCTTTTAGCATTAGCACTATACTGAAGGGTACAACGACAAATACGTGTAACAAGTTAAAAAATGACGCCAGCGACTTAAGCAGGGCAAAATTTACTACCGTGTTCCGTTTTATGGGCAGGGTAAGCAGTGGGCGTATATTAATTACCGGAGGCTTTTGCAGCAGTGCCCGTATAACCATATCTGCCAAAAGATAATAAATAAGGTACTCGCTTACTACAATAAGCGGATCCTTGTGAAGGCTCTCTTTTATTATGAAATACAAACCCACACCCAGCATAAGGAAACAGGCGCTAAAATACAGGGCTCCTAAGCCCAGTATAATTTTGATGACCAAATTAGTACCGAAGGATGCCGAACGCAAAAATGCCTTCCATTCGAGCCAGAGGAATTTTTTAAACATAGATTAATGATGGTTTTGAAAGATTAGTACTCCCACCACCCTGATTGTTACACTTTTTGTGCAACATTTTCAAATGCGTACTCCGGGTAGGTCTCCCTCAAATGCTGTTCGGCGCGCGAAGGCATTACATACAGCATAATGTAGTAATACACCACTATAATAGTAAAGAGCACCGCATTAATTATCAGTGCTGCCTCGGGATTTTTCCCCCTAAAAAATATAGTTACCGTATTAATAGGCACATACACCGGAAAACCAAATCCGGCGCACTTAAAAATAATATTTTCAAAAAGCCATGCCTTACCGGTTCTATGCACTTTTAGGCCATAACGGTACCGTAATACCACATAGTTTACTGCAAAAAACAACATTCCCGATACCAGCAGTAAGTCCATCATTATCGGTTCACTTTTAAAAATGTAATAAAACACTACCACGAGGCTAAGCGAAAGCAGTATTTTGGGCAATTTTAAAAAGTCTTTGGCGTACCCCCACGCCAGTTTATGATATTTCTTTTTCAGTACGCCTTCCCGCTTTTCGGCAAGTTCCGTAAACCCGAAAACACCAAACTTTTTAAACTCCGCCTGCAAAGCGTCCTCAAAAGACACGTTGGGTTCTGTTGCCCAGCGTTGCTCTATGGCATTGGCCAGGTGGTCTACCAGCTCGGTTTGCAGGTCGTAATATTCTATGTAGTGCTTTTTGGTAAACGCATACAAATGGTCTATTTGCTGTGGTGTCAGTGTCTCCATCTTCATTTTCTGCTTTATTACACAGGCGTGTATTCCGGGTACGTTTGTTTTAAATATGCATCGGCTTTTTTCGGAATCATAAAAACCCCTATATAGTTGTTTAGGGTAAGCAGTGTAACCACCACCGGAAGCGCATAGGTAATATAATCAGGCGTATACTTCATAAAACAAAACTGGGTTACCTGATACGCGAAACCCATATAGGCCAACACAAAAATGCTGTTATGAATAATTTCTTCAAAAAGCCATTTGCGCCCCGATGCCGCCGCTTTCTTCTTTATCTTGTTTCGCTGATAAAAAACCCTTAAAAAAATGGCACCCTGCATAGCAGCAAAGACCATCCCAAAGATTTGCTTATCAAACTTAAAAAGATAATACCATGCGAAAAACAGTGCTATAGTGGCAATAATAGCCGGAGGAGTAAAAAAGGCTATAAACCCTTTGGTTACTAGCTTTGCATAGCGCTTGCCTAATGCCTCTTTCCTGAGCTTTACCAGATATGGAAAACCATCCTTGGAAAATCCTGAATAGGCAGCCCTCAGCGCCACTTCAAAATCCGGGTTTTGGTTATACTCCCACTGGCTTTCTATGTCGTTAGCCAGGTGGTCTACCAGCTCTGTTTGCAGGTCGTAATACGGCACGCCATTATCCTGCACAAAGTTGTACAACAGTTCTATATGCTGTGCGGTTAATTTTTTATGCAGCATAGCGGGTTTTGTATTGTTTATGTAACCTTATAGCCGTTATGCTTAGGGCACACCCCATAAGGATAATAACCGAGTAAATTGTAAATACCACCCACAGGTTCGGGATAAGGCGTTCGGGCGCAACTATCATACCTGCATAGTACAGTACTAAGCCACATACGCCATACAATTTTGAAGTAACCGAGTATTTACCCTTATTGTACGATACAGCCATGCCTGTAAAATAAGCCGCAAAAAACAGTATGCGCAGATAGCAGGCAGCGTCAGACAGGTTAATATCAGCAAAAAAGTAATGCGTGCCAAACACCAAAATTAAAAGAGCAGGCAGTACCCAATATTGGAACAATGTCTTCACCAGCTCGGCTGTAGCACGTTTTACAGCAAGTTGTTTAAACCTGCGGTTACCCGATAGTAAATTGCGCTTATGGTAAATCATATATCTTTTAAAGTGCTCCATAAAATCACCTTCCTCCTCCTCGAGCGCAGTAGCAACGTGGTCTGTCATTTCAAAACGAATATCTACATACTCTACTCCCGAATTTTTCAGGTAGGTATCTATAAACTGTATTTGTTCGGCGTTGAGTTTATGCTGCATAATTCGATTTATATTGCCTGTTAAGCCTGTAACGGGTAACATGCATGGTCAATACATATACTAAAAACACAGAGAATACACTTAATATTACCCATGGCTGCGTGTGCTTTAGCGGCGGGTTTATTATTAGCATTAACATATACAACATCAGCCCCGGACCGTTTATAGCCTTGTGTGCTACCGAATATCCTCTTCGCTTTGTAATCACTGCTATAGCTGCCGGAAAAACAGCCAGAAAAAAGAGCACTGAAAACGTAATCTGAAGGCTGTTTTTTGCAACTTCAAGCCCATAACTCACATACAGTCTATATGAAGCAAAACCTATTACCGCTAAGGCGGCAAGCATGTAGGGGCTTATCAGCGTATGTCCAAAAAGCTTAAGGGCACGCTTGGCAGCCATATTAGCAAAAGCCTTACTTTGCAGCAATAGTTCCTCCTTATGCTGTAGCATAAAATCTATAAAGTTTTTCATAAAATCACCTTCCTGATTCTCCAGTGCGGTGGCAACATGGTCGGTCATTTCAAAACGGATGTCTTCGTAAACTACTCCTATTTTCTCAAGATAGTCGTCTATAAAATGGATTTGCTGGTTTGTAAGTTGTGGCATGGTATATAAAATTGATTGATTAAAACTGAAGGTCGGGGTTTGGTGCCGGGTTTACCAGCGTTTGCATATTGCGTATAAACTCTTCCAGCTCGGCAAGGCGGTTAACTGTTTCCCTCTGTCCGTGCTCGGTTAGTTTATAGTATTTGCGCAGGCGGTTGTCTACACGCTCTACCTCTACGCTAAGTACGCCATCGGCTTCCAGCTTGTGCAGTGCCGGGTACAGCGCACCCTCGGTAATGTTCAGTTCGCCCTGGGTAATCTGCTTTACTTTTTGGGTAATCTCGTACCCGTACATACGGCTGTTTTCTTCCAGGAGCTTCATTATTATGGTGTTAAGGCTACCTTTATATAACTGTGAGTTTTTCATGTGCTGATATTGGGTAGGGCAAATGTATACATAAAAAACTTATGTATAACATTCTTAGGTATATATTTTTTAACCTAAGCTTAATTACTCATGCCATAATCTGTATTTTTGCAATAATTAACAAACAGAAGATGTCAACATTTTATCCTCTAATCATAAAAGACATCCGCAGGGAAACTCCCCATGCGGTTTCTATAGCCTTTGGCATACCTGAAAACCTGGCTGATATTTACAACTTTTCAGCCGGACAATACATCAACATAAAAACCCACTACGAAGGGCAGGAAGTGCGCAAGGCATATTCTATCTGTTCTGCTCCCGGTAGCGGCGAACTTCGTGTAGCTATTAAGGCTGTAAAAACAGGCGGTTTCTCGGCTTTTGCCAACGAAAAGCTTGCCATAGGAGACACTATGGAAGTGGGCGTACCCGAAGGGCGTTTTACCTTTGAACCTAAACCGGAAAGGCAGCGTAACTATGCGGCGTTTGCAGCAGGTAGCGGTATTACCCCGGTAATGAGCATACTGCAATCAGTACTAATACATGAGCCGGAAAGTACTTTTGTGCTGGTTTACGGTAACAAAACCCCCGAAGATACTATTTTCCACAGCCAGCTTATACAGCTGCAGGAAGAATACCTTGGCCGTTTCTTTGTACATTTTGTGTACAGCCGCGCCCATGCAGGCGAATCGCTTTTTGGGCGTATAGAGCGTGCTGCGGTAAACTTTGTACTGAACAACAAGCATAAGGAAAAGGAGTTTGCCAAATTCTACCTTTGCGGCCCTGAAGAAATGATACTTACCATAAACGATGTACTTAAAGAGCACAACGTACCGGAAAAGAACATTAAGTTTGAACTGTTTTCTACGCCTATAGCCGAGAAAAAAATAGAAACCGACCTAAGCGGACAAACCAAGGTTACCGTTCTGGTAGACGATGAAGAAACTACCTTTTTAATGCCAAAAGAAATTACCGTACTGGATGCAGCCCTGAAACAGGGTGTAGATGCGCCATACTCTTGTCAGGGTGGTATTTGCAGCAGCTGTATGTGCCGTATAAAATCAGGTTCGGCAGAGATGAAGAAAAACGCTATACTTACTGATGGCGAAATTGCCGAAGGCCTTATACTTGCCTGCCAGGCACACCCTACATCAGAAGAATTATATGTTGATTTTGACGACGTATAGAGAGTCGTAAAGTTGAAAACCATAATATTAAAAAGTCCGCGGAGTATTATCTTCACGGACTTTTTTATAATGTGGATAGTTTATTCGTGGATTTGTTAATGCGTTAATTCGAAGCTTCACTCACTCGGAATTCAAATTGACAAATCCACGAATAAACAAATTAACGCATTAATAACTCTTCTACTTTATCTACTACCATTTGTGGGGTTATGGTACGCATGGCATCTTCATAGCCGGGTACTTCTTTATTTCCGTATACCGATGTGGGCAGTAACGGGTACTGTTCCCTGTTTGCTGTAATAGAATTAAACAACGGCTGGTTATACGGCACAAATCCTGAGTACGGATGCGTAGCGCCCCAAAGCGTAACTACCGGCACACCATACATGGCTGCCATGTGTCCGTTAGCGCTGTCCATGCTTATCATCAGGTTAAGGTTGCTTATTATCTGTAATTCCTGTTTCAGGGTAAGCTTCCCTCCCGCTATAACCACTATATTCTCGCGGTCATTTGCCATTTTCTTCAGCTTGTGGGCTTCATCACGGCTTCCGCCAAAAAGGAACAGTTTTGTTCCAGGCCTTTTGGCCAAGGCATCTATAACTTCCTGCATCAGGTCTGCCGGGTATACCTTGCCTTTATGCTGTGCAAAAGGTGCTATGCCTATCCATGTACCTGCTTTCGAGCCGCTGTATTGCTTTATTTCATCATTCAGCGCGGGCTTCGGTAACAGAGCCGTTTCGTCAAGCTTTACAGGGAAACCCAACTGCGCCAATACGTCGGCATGGCGGTATACTATGCGGGGTAATGGTTCAAAGTTCTTATTGTTAGCCGCAGTAAGTGCTTTCTGTTCGTTGCGAAGCTTGTCTATGGTTGCTGTTTTTTTTCCTCTCCAGGCAAAAAACTTAGCAATTACCTTAGACCGAAGTACATTGTGCAGGTCGGCTACGGCATAAATATGCAGTGCCTTAAGTTCCTTATACAGCTTAATAAGTCCCATAAAACCTTTGTGGTGCTTATTAAAATCTGCGGAATAAAAGCTTACATGCGGAATACCATCAAAAAACGGCTTAAAATTCTTTCGTGATACTACCGTAACGTGTACGTTAGGGTGTTGCTGTACCAGCGCATGCAGCACGGGTACCGTCATGGCAACATCGCCCATAGCCGAAAAGCGCAGTATCAGCAGGTGTTTGTAGTGTTTATTTTTTGTGGGGGACATAAGTGGTCGGTCTTATGTTAAAGGCACCTGTGCAGGATGCTGTTAAAAATATAAAACCTCCCCGCTACGCAGGGAGGCCTTATACTGGTATATTACTTCTTACCCTGGTATAGTACCGGGTTAAGTTCCTCGTCGTTGTACATTTTCATCTGCTTGTACACTTTCATGTACTTGTCGCCGCTTTCTATATCGGCAAGCAGGTCGTCTATAGCTGTGCTAAGGTCTTTTTTCTGCTCCAGCAGTACGTTTAGTTTTTCCTGGCATTTAGCACGGTGCTCTTCGCTTGCATCGGGGCGGTTAGCCTCTTCTGCCATGTGGTATATTTTAAGCGCCAGGATAGAAAGGCGGTCTATGGCCCATGCAGGGCTTTCAGAGTTTATCTTGGCAGTAGCCTTAGGCTGTACATCTTTATATTTATCCAGGAAATAGCTGTCTATGTACTCTACCATATCAGTACGTACCTGGTTGCTGGCGTCTATTTTACGCTTCAGGTCCAGTGCTGCTACCGGGTCTATGTTCGGGTCGCGTACTATGTCTTCATAATGCCATTGTACGGTATCTACCCAGTTTTTAGCATACAACAGGTGCTCTATCTGGCCTTTGTCGTATGGGTTATTAATAGGCTGATCTATACTGTCGTGAACGTGATAGTCTTTTATACTTTGTTCGAAAATAGGAAATGCAAATCCTGAAAACATACTTTTTATTTTTTTACAAATATAGTTTTAATACTTTTATAACGCCAATACAAATTTTTTCGCAAAATGCAGGTTCATATTTTATCAGAAAACAACAGTATTTTAAAGCACTTTCTATGTCAGCTACGCGATGTTACCGTGCAAAAAGACAGTATGCGTTTCCGCAAAAACGTGCACCGCATAGGCGAAATAATGGCGTATGAAATAAGCAAGTCATTACCGTATGCCCCACATGAGGTAACAACTCCTCTGGGTACAAAAAAATCAGAAAAAATACAGCAGGGTATTTTGGTAACCAGCGTACTACGCGCCGGACTGGCACTGCACGAAGGCTTGATTTCGTTTTTTGACGATGCCGAAAACGGATTTATATCGGCTTTTCGCCACCATCCGAATAACGACGATTATTTTGATATTGTAACGGAATACAAGGCAGCGCCTTCGCTTACAGATAAAACGGTTATTATAGCCGACCCTATGCTGGCTACCGGCCTAAGCCTACAGGCGGCCTGCCATAAACTGCTGGAAAACGAAAGCCCCGCAGCAGTGCACATCGCTGTGGTTATTGCAGCACCCGAGGGAATAGAATTTCTTCAAAATAACCTGCCCGATAACTTCCACCTGTGGATAGCCGACGTGGACAGCCACCTGAACGAGAAGAAATACATAGTACCGGGACTGGGCGATGCCGGAGACTTAGCGTATGGGGTGAAGTTGTAGTGATTTTCTCAAGAACAATCTTGTTTTAAAAAGCTATAAATCAAAACAACTGCGATTAGATCATTTTCGTATATTTGTTCATATTAAGATATGTGTCATGGATTTAGCAGCAAGAAAATATCATTTTATACAAGAGTTAGCCAATGTAGACGAAAGCCTAATGGATAAACTGGAGATTGTATTAAAATCGTATAAAAAAGGATATGACTGGGCTTATGAATTGAGTGAGGAAGAAATTGCAGAAATAGAATCCAGTATTGCAGAGGCAGACAAAGGTAATTTAATACCCCATGAAGAAGTCATGAAAATTTTTGATAAATGGCATTAAAAATTTTATGGACTGATGATGCAATTAAAGGAGTTACCAAAGTTGTAAATTATCTCAAAAAAAAAATTGGACACAGAGGGAGATAATTAATCTTGAAAATAACATTAGAGATGTATTATCAAAAATCGTTTATAATCCTGAGCTCTTTCCGAAATCATCCAGATTAAAAACTGCCCATAAAGCAATTATTGATAAGAACAATTATTTGATTTACAAGGTCAATTTAAAGAAAAACCAAATCCAGATTGTTAGTTTCAGGGGCACTAAGCAGAAACCTCGTTATTAATCTTTACAACTGCACAAAGAAAATAAAAAACGCTATTACCGCTATGCTGCACACTATGGCTTCGCGGGTCCAGTCGCTTTTTTGGCTTTCTATAAAATTTGCTCCCATAATAGCCAGTGGTGCAAATGTAAAGATGAGTAAACTGTTGTTTTTGTGATTACTAAGAATATAAATACCTACACCTATTAAAAACGAATACAGTACCTTTTTGTGGCTGGCCTGCATGTTTAGCGGCTTACTGCTTATAGATACCACATACGGAAACACCAATAGTGCCGCAATAGCCGCATAAAGCGAAAGGGCTATGTTTTGATATATATTTTCGAAATAGGTAAAATCAAAGCTGGGCACCATTTCATCAAACAGGTGGTCAAACAGGTTGTGACCTATCATGAGGCCGCCCATGACATAAATAACCGTAACCGCTACCAGTGCTATAAACGGTATAAGCCAGTTTCGGTAGTCGCGTGCCACGTGAAATACAATAGACACAAACACCAATACCAGGTATATAATACACCAAAAATGGAAAATTGATGCTGCCAGTATCCAAAAGGCAGCATCAAATATTTTTTCTTTAGGTGAAATGAGCGATTGTAATGATATAAGCCTGCGCATGGCCAGCAGTAAAAAAAAGCTTGCCACAATAATCCTTGCATTAACAAGCGTGGTAGGAAACAGTATGTAAAACAATATAAACAACAGCACCGCATAGCTGTTTGCCTTACTAAGGTTATTGCGCAGGGTAATAAATCCTACAAGCAATACCGAGGCACACAACAACAGCAGTAAACCGGCTTTTTCGCCCAGTTTAATAGGGTCGTTCAGCCAGGCCAAATCCCTTACCAGGAGCAACCCATAGAACAAAATCAGGGTAACGCCCAGTAAAACGTAATTTATAGGCCTTGTTTTACTAAAAATATTTGCCAGCATGCGGTTATTTTATACTTTTGTGACTGTTACTTATTAATATAATACATTTCAAACATAATGAAAGCATTTTTTGAAGGCCTTGGTTCGCTGTTTACAGACTTCCTTTTCATTCCGCTGGACTTTTTTCGCAAGCTTGAACTAAAGAGCTGGTGGGCTGCAAACACCATTACTTTTATATTTATTATCATTTGCTGTGTAGCTTTTGTTTACTGGCTAAAACAGCTTACAATATTTAAAGCAAATAACGACGACGATCAGGATACTACTGCTCACTCATTCCTGTCTTAATTACAGGTCGAAGCCGATATCCTTCCTATAATACATCTTATCAAAATGTAGTTTTTCTATATTTTGGTAAGATTTTTTTATGGCTTCCCTAAAGTCATTATCGTATGATGTTACGGCTATTACACGGCCACCAGCGGTTACTACCTCGCCATCTTTCAGCGTAGTACCGGCATGGAATGCTATACTGCCTTCTACATTTTCAAGGCCTGTAATTACTTTACCTTTTTCATAATCTTCCGGGTATCCGCCACTTACCACCATAACGGTTGTAGCGCTGCGCTCGTCTATTTCAAAGGCCACTTCGTTAAGTTTTTGCTGGCTCATGGCTACAAAAATCTCTACAAGATCACTCTTAAGCCTTGGTATTACCACCTCGGTCTCTGGGTCGCCCATACGCACGTTGTATTCTATTACAAACGGATCGTTGCCCACTTTTATAAGCCCTATAAACACAAAGCCTTTATAGTCTATATTATCGGCTTTAAGGCCCTCTATAGTAGGTTTTACAATACGGGTTTCTATTTTTTCCATAAACTCAGCATCGGCAAACGGCACCGGGCTTACAGCACCCATACCACCGGTATTAAGGCCGGTATCGCCTTCACCTATGCGCTTATAGTCTTTTGCGGTAGGAAGCAGCTTGTAGTTAATACCATCGGTTAGTACAAAAACACTAAGCTCTATTCCGTCAAGAAATTCTTCTATAACTACCTTAGCACTTGCATCGCCAAACTTAGCATCCACAAGCATATTGCGCAGCTCCTGTTTTGCTTCCTCAAGGTCGGCAAGTATAAGCACACCTTTACCGGCAGCAAGGCCATCGGCTTTAAGCACGTAAGGTGCTTTTAGTGTTTCCAGGAACTTACAGCCTTCTTCAACAGTTTCTTTTGTAAAACTATCGTATGCTGCTGTAGGGATATTATTTTTTATAAGGAACTTTTTAGCAAATTCCTTGCTGCCTTCCAGCTGGGCTCCGTACTGAGACGGCCCTATAACCGGAATATTTGCCAGCTGTGCATCGTTCTTAAAAAAGTCGTATACACCTTTAACCAAAGGGTCTTCGGGGCCTACAACTACCATATCTACATTATTAGTAAGTACGGCATTTTTTACGGCATCAAAATCCGTAGGGTTCACGGCAAGGTTAGTGGCTATACCTGCTGTACCGGCATTACCGGGTGCTACAAAAAGGGTATCGCACAGCGGGCTTTGCAGCATTTTCCATGCAAGTGCATGTTCTCTTCCGCCAGAACCAAGAAGTAGAATGTTCATGAGTATCAGATTGTGTGTTTATGTTTCTGTTTGCAAAGGTAGCATTTTTAGTAGGCTTTCTCCTCGCCCATAAAAATGTTTACAACCGTTTGTACAATGATTTTAAAATCGAGTAGCATAGACCAGTTCTCTATATAAAATACATCATACTTAATACGGTTTATCATGTCAACATCCGTAGCTATTTCGCCACGGCATCCCCTTACCTGTGCCAGCCCTGTAATACCCGGCTTTACATACAGGCGCACCATATATTTTTTTATACGCTGTCCATACAGGTTGTTCTGCGTCCATAAGTGCGGACGCGGCCCCACTATGCTCATTTCGCCTCGCAGCACATTAAGAAACTGCGGAAGCTCGTCAATACTCGTTTTACGGATAAACTTACCCACACGGGTAACACGCGGATCGTTCTTGGTAACTGATTTTTCGGTTGTTTCGTTTATTTGCATAGAACGGAACTTCCAGCAGAAAAACTCTTTTTCGTTCAGTCCCGGTCGGCTTTGCTTAAAGAATACCGGCCCACGCGATTCCAGTTTTATAAGCAATGCCATAAGCGGCGTAAGCCACGACAGCAGCAGTATAAATACAGTAAGCGAGAAGGCAATATCAAAAAGACGCTTTACAATTTGGGCACTGGGCTCATGCAGGGCCGTTTTGCGCAATGAAAGCACCGGAAACATTTCATAATGGTCTATACGCAGGTTTTTGGAAAATATTTCACGCGTATCGGGTATAAACTTTATGGTAACGTTGTTATCATCGGCAAACTCTACAAGGTTTTTCAGTTGCCTGTCGGTAACTTCACTAAGAGAGCAGTATACCTCGTCTATGCTATTATCAAGCACATACTGTTTTACAGCCGCCGTACCGCCTGTTATGCCCTGCTGGCCTTTCCTGTCTGAAAAAAAGCCTTTAAAGTGGTAACCGAAGTCTTTAGAGGTTTCAAAAAAATCTTTAAGCTTTACAGCCTGCTGTGAATGCCCTATAATAATTACGTTACGGTAATTACTGCCGGTAGCTATGCGGTATTGTTTCAGGTAATAAAACAGCCCTATTTTAAAAAGTGTTACCAGTCCCAGTACGCTGGCAGTATAGGTAATTAAGTTTTCGGCAACAAAAGTGGTGTTTTTTGCAAACGGAAAAAAAGCTATGCTAACCAGTACAAACAATACTCCCTGTCGCACCAGCTTAGAAATTACCTGCACTATGCCGGTATAACGGTACACTTCATAAAACCCTGAAAAATAAGCTATGCCACCCCAGCACACGTTTATGTACATGCCAAAGTGCGAGTTATTAAGGTTTTGACCCGCAAAAACAAAGGGAAATATAAGGTTTATTATCAGCAGGTCGAATGTGATATTGAAAAGCCTTATGTACCTTGAATAACCTTGTGTTTCGGTTCCGTGCATAGCGGTGTATCTCTGTTCAATAATCTCTTCCATAATTAATTGATGCCGCAGCACCGGTTTTCACTATCATCATACTTCGGCTGCTTTAAGCGCTGCCCTGCGCTGGGCAAAAGGCTGCATGGTATTAAATATGCAATAGAAAAGGGTAAAAAACACTACTCCCCTTTGCCTCCATATGAATGATTCGGTCAAAAATACGCTTATCATCAAAATTGCGAAAGCAATGTGTACAAAATATTTGCTTTGTATACCGTTTTTAAGATTTACAAGCAGCATAAGTACTACAAGCACAAATCCCATAATACCCAAATCTGCAAATACTTCTATATACTGATTATGGAAATTCATCTTGTTGTACGGCATCAGTGCATCGCTCTCATGGTATATGTTGTGCTCTATACCTTTTTGTTCTATTTTTTGTTTGCTGCCACTAAGGCCGTAACCGGTAAGCAGTATACCGTCTTCATTAAGCATTTCGGTAAAAATACGTGCCTGATACGTGCGAAAAGCCGTACCGTTAAAGTAGCAGTTAGCATCAAACTTATCTCGGGTAGCAGCTTCCTTAAGGGTAACCACATGTACACCCTGCTCTGTAATGGCCTGGTCTACCTCAAGCTCGTGCATAAACCTTTCATGTATCTTGCCAAAATAACCAAACACCAAAAAAAGCACAAGGAAGGTGAGCAGCGATGCTGTTTTTACCTTTCTTGAAAAACCCGAGTATGCAGTGTAATACAGCACTACAATGAGCAGGTTTATAATAATGAGGTTTTTAGACGACAAAAGGAAGATAAAAAGCAACAGGAACCCCATGGCACCGTAGCCCCAAAAAGTTTTGGTTTCCTTAGCCAGGAAGATGATAAAAGCCATAGAAAACAATACCGAAAGGTAAATGGCATTTACATCAAACGTAGAAAGCTCGTGGTAAAAGAACACCTCTGTATTACCGGTTTGTGCAAAACGTATAAATGCCCTAACAAGGAAACCTATACCTATAACACACATGCCCAGGCTGTAGTTTTTTAGTATGGCATCTACGCTGCGCCCACTAAGGCGGCTGTTTACCATAAAAGCTATAGGAATAAAAATAAGCGATGCCTCTTTACCCAGTGCCTTTACACTTTGGTGCGCGTTTACAGACCAGCTTACCGACAGCGCCATAAGTAAAAACAAAGCCATCGGAAGCGCTATAGAGAACTTTATGGAAAAATCCGTTTTGCGCGCCGAAAGCAATGAGCAGGCTACAAAAAGTATTACAGCAATACTGTTGTACACATACGCCATGGGTATGGTTAGTGCTGTAAGCGAAATAAGAAATATGAGGAGCTTTTTACCCGGCGTGAGCCCTATTCTTTTCAGCAAGGCATTCCTCGAAAAATTGTAAATATTGCCCATTAACTTTATCCCAGTTAAAATCCTGAACTATTGCATTATAATTATTTTCTACCATGTGCAGGTTGTCTTCCTTTTTAAGGCTGCTTACCAGCGAAGCCACCTCGGCACTGTTAGAAAAATAATACGAGTTATCTTTAAGTATACCCCGGTTAAAATCGTTATTATGTGCCAAAATAAAAGCCCTGCTGGCCATAGCCTCAAGTAACGACGGGTTTGTACCGCCTACCGAGTGCCCGTGGAAATACAGGTTTGAGTAATAACGCAGATTATTTAAAAAACTTATATTAAAAATACCCCCGGTAAAACGGATGTGGGTATGTTCTTTATATTTAGCCTTAAGGTATTCGCCGTGCTTAGTGGTATGTGTACCCACCACCAGTATGGTTGTTTTATCTCCAGATTCTACTATGCCCTGCAACACCATGTCTATGTTGTTTTCGGGTTCAAAACGGGCTATAATCATGTGGTAGTTACCCTTTTCCACATTATAATCCTTCAGGATGCTGTCATCAGGATTATTAAACGGGTGGGCGCCATACGGTATATAGCAGCTGTCCTTATTGTATTTCTTTTTAAGGAATGATTGTATACCCAGCGAGTCGGCCACAAGGAAATCACTGCTTACAGCTGCAAGCCTTTCTGCAAATTTAAGGAACTGCTGTACCGGCTTTGAGTACTTAGAGCGTTTCCACTCCAGTCCGTCCATATTGGTTATGGTTACCGGTTTCTTTGGCAGCATAAAAAACCATACCGAGTTACTGGTGTAACCCAACTGCAGCAACACATCAAAATTGTGCTTGTGCGAATCTTTTATACAGTTATAGTCGTATATAAACTGGCCAAAGGTGCCGTACTTATATTCGGGGTCGTGTTTATGTATAAGGTTTACGCCCTTAAATGTTTTTTCCTGATAGGGGTGGTTGTGCGAGTTGTACACGTATACATCGTGTCCTTTTTCGGCAAGGTATACCGAAAAATACTCCGCAAACTGCTCAAAACCACTGTAATGGTTAGGTATTCCCCTGGTTCCTACTATAGCTATTTTCATCGCAAATTTTGTATCAGTGCAAATGTAATTTATTTAATCGGTTTTAATGCACTGCCTTACAAGCTTAAGCAATACCTGCGCGGCATGTACCCAAGAGTATTTTTGGTGTACTTGTGCACTAAGGCCCGGGTTTGGGTGTGCCAGCGCATAGTTTATTTTTTCTATCATATCGGCAGTACTGTATGGGTCGAACAATGCATTTCCAAGAAATGTAAAATCGGACATGGCCGTGGCACCCGAACAGGCCACAGGAATACCTGCGGCTGCTGCCTCAAGCGGTGGTATACCAAAGCCTTCGGCAATGGATGGATAAACTGAAAGCGAAGCGCCACGCAGCATAAGCAGCATGTCATTAAACCCTACTCTGCTGAATGAAAATACTTTTTGTTTTACTTCTTCAGGAAGAGCATCATAAAGCCTTTCAAATTCTTCATTTTTAATGGCGTTATCGCCCACAAGGACCAAACTGTATTGTTTATAAAAACCTCCTTCATAAAAAGCTTTTAGCAGGCCGTGGTGGTTTTTGCGCGGCTCGCGGCGGCTTACAAACAACCAGTAATCACTAATCCCGAATTTTTGTTGTACCTGCTGCTGTACCTCGGCTTTCTTATATGGCTCAAAGAAAACAGCATCGGCAGTGTTTACTGTAATACCATGACTATCTAACCCAAAATGCTTTTTAATCTGCGTACGCGAATATTCTGATATTGTAAGCAGTATATCAGCCTTCTTTGCACTGGCTTTAAAGAGTAAACCGTTTTTTAACCTGTAAGCTGCCGGAAAATACTCCGGGTATTCCATAAATATTACATCGTGCAGCGACACTATGTAACGGCAATACTTTACCGGAGGTACTATGTACTGAAAATGAGCATAATCTATTTTATGCTCTTTAATCATGCCGGGTATGTCTACCAGTAAACGGTAAAACTTATTGTGCTTTTTGTACTGTAAATAATGAATATTTTCGGCAGTACCGAAAATCTCCTTCAGTCGGTCTGTGTCCGATGCGGCAAAGTAAAAGGCTATATCCTTTTCTTTTACCATTTCGGTATATATCCCCCTAAGGTATGTGGTAGTCCCCTGAAAAGTACCGTCAAAAACATGGCAGTCTACAAAAATCTTTAACGGTTTATGCTGTTCCATTTTCAGTCTTTTTTAAGGAAAGTGTTTCGTTATAAAACAAAGCACCACCTAGTATAAAAATTATAATGTCGCGTCCGTTGTACATTCCGGAGATCGTAAGTGTAGACAGTATATAGAAAAATGCTATACCTGAAATAATTATGGTATTAAAATTATCATCCCTGTAAATGTATTTATACCACCGGAAAAGCACTGTTAAGTATATAACAAGCCCTATAATACCGGTTTTATAAAACATGTACATGTAACCATTATGCAACTCAGATATATAGCGCATACCTTTATTACCCCTACCTGTAAGTGGTGCATAGAACTTAAGGTCTACTAACGATCCGTGCCCCGTACCAAACAAAAAGCTATACGGCTTTTCTTCCATAAGCACATACGCCCTCTTTGCTTCATAAGCGCGCCAGTGATCCCAAAGGTCGCGGTGATTTTCACGGTCTACATGGGTTTTCATTATTTCGGCAGGCGCTTCTTTTACTTTGTATAAAAAACGCTCAAATCCTTTTGATGCACGCTTTATGGGCGTGTTTTGCAAATAAATAAACAGGCCTGCAAATAGCACCAATACTATAGTAATATACTTAATTGCCGTAGCGGTTATACGGGTTAATCCATGCGCCGTTAATACAAGTAGTAAGACAAGGATAACCATTGTCCTGGAAAAGTATAGTATTGAAGAAACTAACAATAGTGCAAAACAAGCCTGCCATATAATTTTGCTCTGAAAAATGCTGTGCCCTGAAAACCTTTTGTAATACAGTAGTAAGAACAGCGCAAACAGGTCGAGAAAATTATCTTTTGTTAATTCGCGAAGTACCTCTAATGAGGTTGTAAAACCAATAACAACAAAAACTATATACAAGTGTATAAGAGATGAGGCTATACCCGCTATAACAATACCCTTAATAAATAAGTGGAAATTATTTATGCGACGAAAAATCATGTATCCCAGCAGCAAACCGGTTATAGGTTTAAGGAAGTGGAAAATATCTTTAAGTATGTTGTACAGGTGGTACCGGTTAAGCAAAGTGGCCAAAAAACCTATAAAGAAGAGTGCTACAAACGGCACCAGCATTTTTAGGAACCGTATAGAAAACGTATGGTTGTCTATAACACAAAGTACACCCACAACAGTTAACTGGAACAAGATATTAGCCTTAAAAGAAGGAAGATAAAGCTGTAGCAACAGCACTATTACAAACAATGCCGTATAAAATTTATGTGCAGCTATTTTCATTTAAGCTTCTTAATCCTTTTTACTAATTTGTTTATATTCAATGAAAACTGCATCAGCAGCTTGTATATACCTTTTGAATGTTTTTGTATGTACAGCTCATATCCGCGTATTACCAGCGGATCCTTCGCACTGTTATATCCCACAAAGTGTATATAATTGTAACGGGGCATAAAGATACGTTTATATCCGGCATAAGCAATGCGCCTGCATAAGTCTACATCCTCTACATACAGGAAATAATCTTCGTCAAACCCTCCTGCTTTTTCATAAACCTTTTTTGGCATCAGCATAAAAGAGCCGGTAATCCAGTCTACCTCATACACATCTTTCTTAAAGTCGCCATTGCGAAAATCGGCTCCGAGCCAAAAAATGTTCTTAATGCGAAACAGGTTTAATGGCGACGGAAAATTTCCGGCAGCCTTTAGGTATCTGCCTTCGCCATTCAGCATATTTATACCTATGGCACCCACAGAAGCATCCTGCTCTAAAACTTTAAGAAGCCCCAAAATATTGTCCTGTAATATGGTATCGTTATTCAGCAGCAGTAAATATTTTCCCTTAGCATTCTTTACACCCTCATTATTTCCTCCACCAAAACCAAGGTTTACGGCAGATTCTATAAGCACAACTTCAGGATAATATTGTTTTAGGTAAGCACAACTTTCGTCTGAAGAATTATTGTCTACCACTATAACTTCATAGGCTATACCGCTAAGACCGGTAGTTAAAGACGTAAAACAATCTTTAAAAAACCGTTGACCGTTATAGTTTACAATAATTACTGAGAGTTGTATATCCATAGCTGTATGCACACAGGGCTTTAAACAAAAGTATAAAAACCGAGTTTCTTCTTTATTACAATTACAAAAACCGTGTTTACTATAATGTTACATATAAGGCTTGCACCCGCTGCGCCTTCTATACCGTAAGCCGGTATAAGGTACAGGTTAAGCAATACATTTATTACAAACCCGCCAAAAAAAATATAACTGGCAAGTTTCTGATTACCGGTCATGTTCAGTATCATGTCTACATTACCGGTCATGGCATTGTACAAACCGCCCAAGGTAATCAGGGTAAGCGTAGTAGCGCCTGATACGTTTTCTTGTCCAAAAATTCCCAATAAAGGTTTCCCCATAAAAATAAGAATAAGACAAAGCGGCAATGTAAGGGCTATAACCAGCTGTGTACTGCGGTTTATTACCTTTTTCATTTCGGCAAAGTTTTGCTGATAAAAAAGCTCCGAAACCTTGGGTGCAATAATAGCATTCATGCTTGCCACAAAAAACAACGAAAGGTATCCCAGGCGGAAAGCATTATTATATATGCCTATGTCTTTTTCGCTGGCATAGCGCCCCAGCATAAGTATGTCGGTCCAGTTTAGCAGAGTAAGAAAAATTCCGCCAACCATCATGGGTACTGATTTTTTCAGTAGCACCGAGAATGTAAAATCAGGGTACTTAATGCTCACTCCGGGCAAAAATATAATGAGCAGGCCTGCTATTACCGTAAGTACATAAGCTGCTGCGAAAGCAGGAAAACCGTAAAAGTGTGGTATACCTCCGAAATAAATAACCAGCAGTAAAATGAAAAACAGCAGATTAGGCAGTAAAAAAATGAATATGCCATAGGTTACTATTTTTTTTACCGATAAAAAATAATAGCATATTAGCTCGTGCAGTACCAGCGCCGGCATGCCTATGGCTATATACTGTAAATAAGGGTAAATATTAGGTTTATCAAATACTGTTGCTGATATAAAACCCGAACCAAAAATAAAAATAATCGCAGGCAAAATGGCAGCCAGCAATGCAAGACGTAAACATTTTATTAATAACCCCCTGCATAGCGCCTCATCTGAAAAAGCACCTGTAAAACTAATAAATGATGCCGAAAGCCCCAGCCCGAACAGCAATGCTGTAAGCTGCATAATAGTGAGCGACAATGAGTATACTCCGTAAAAAGCATTTCCGAAAAGGTGCGTCATAAACCACATGGAACCAAAACTAAGCACCATAGACAGCATACGCAGCCCAAAGGTGATACCGCCTTTTACTATAATATGGTTAAGCGTTTCGTTTTGTAAAAGCTTTTTAAGCATGTATCCCCAGTTCGTTTAGGTATTTTTGTACTATGGTTTCCCAGTCTGCAAGCGGCGACATGGTTTGTGTATGCATGTGTGTAGCCACCCCGGGCATGGGCGAAAGGCCAAGGATATTGTTTATGGTAAAAAATGACTTACCAAAGAGTTTTTTACTCAACAGCCGGTCATTTGCCCTGTGCGAAGCCTTGTTAAGCAATGCTGCCTTTTGTTTTACCGTACCTGCCCTCATAATAAAGGTAAAGGTTACATCAGATATCTGCCTCCAGTGGCTGTCTGATGTATGGAATATAAAATCGCGCGCGCTGTATGCCTGCTCGTACCTGTCCGGGTAATCTGCAGGGAATACAACTATATCGGGCTTGTTAATAAAACGTGGAACCGACAATAAAGTGATTTCCCTTTTTCGCAGCCTGCGCTTAAATTTTATACTCGCCGGAACTATAGATTCTCTTTCCTGCAAAAGTGTGTTTATCTTTTTTATGGCATCGGGTGTATGCAGGTAGTCGTCTTCACAAAAATACACCCACTCATCATCCGGAAAGCGTTGGGCTATCTTCACGGTTTCGCGTATAGAGGCATCGTTACCAAAACTGCCCTCTATAAGTTCTACATTATGTTGCTGGAAAAAGTTCCTCAGATTATCAGATATCTTATCGCCCAAAACCACAATGTGGTAGTTATACCCCTGTAATGCATCATAAAGGCTTTTAAAGCAAATTTTTATAAGGGTAAGCTTGTCCAGGTTAAACGGCCTTGGGGCATGGTGTACGGCGGTAACAACATCGCAAGAACGAAATATAACATTAATCTTTGGGAAGGCTCCCGTTGCTTCAGTATTGGTTTTGTTCATGCGTATAAGTATATTCCTTATGATGGAGAGCAACAAAGTTAGATTTTTTTATAAAAAACTAACCTGCCCCTGCAAAAATAAAAAAGCCCGTCCACCAAAATTGATGAGCGGGCTCTTAAAAAATATTTTGTTTATCCTAATGAGGTACCATACCATGTATAGCCTGTAGCATAGGCTCTGTAGAATAGCACTGCGGGTCGTAGTCTTTTTTAGCTGTTTGCGGCGTTAAAATAGCTTTAGACGTATCTGCCACTAAAGATTCGTTTACCGTAAAATACTTAAAGAATTCAGTCCCTTTAGCTGTAAACTTTTTACCGAAGTACTCAAACTCAAATGACTTTATTTCCATTGGCTCTTGTTGTTTATTATCTCCAAAATCAAGCCTGAAACTGGCAGGATGCAGCTCATCACTAAGGTTAAATACTATTTTTTGTGGACTGTCACTACCTTTTACATTTATAATTTTACTTTGCTCCTGTGTATATCCTTCACCTGGAATTTCACTGTAAAAAACCTGAAAATTATCCTCTTTTTTTACAACCATTTCAAGCACAATCCTTACATTGGTTATCTCTTCTATAATAGCGCTTTCGTGCTTCGTTTCCGTCTTTTCCTGCTTACAGCCAACCAAAAAAGCAGCACAGACAAATGCTACAAGTACATGATTAAGTTTCATTTATATTCTTCCGTTTAAAAGTTTAAGGTGCACAAATGTAATTATATTTCAATAATTACGGAATACCTATCAACCCTTCATACATAAAATTAATTTTATCGTTATCCTCACCAATAGCTATTTTACAATAACATTCTTATCTGTGGTGACAAGATAATCTGAACCATCAGATTTATTTTTAATGTAAATCCCTACTTTATAATTTGCTTTAGGTAAATCCTGTAGAGGTAAATGACACAAAAAACCTGAGTTATCTAAATTATACGGCGATGCCATAAATACAGTTACATCGTTCCTCATTACCTGTTGTGTTTTAAGTTTTATGCCTCTTACGGGATCCATCAGTATAATACTTACCTGAAAATTTGTAGCATCGTGTCCTTTAACAAAAGCCCACCCACTTGCTTTTAACTCTTTGCCATCGTCTATAAATTCATCAAAATTGTAAGTTATACCTGATTCCTTTTTTTTCAGGTCTTCCAGTTTGGTAGATGATATTTCCTCAATACGCCCGTCATTTAAAACGTAATAATGAGTCCAAGCATCATAACCTTCAAAATTTTCCGCCAAGGAAAAATATTTATTTAGAAATTCTTTGTTATTTTCTGAAACATTAAATGGTCTTACGTGGGCATCGGCATACCAAAAAGGTTTTATTTTTGTAGAATCTGCCGCCATAGCTTCTATAAAATTATCTAAAGTAGTTTCCTGTAAATTTGTTTTTAATTCTTTATTATCAAGATAAAAATCAAACATTCCTTTGAGCGAAGTATATACTGTTGAATGATCTTTATTATTTTTTTCAATAAACTGAGAAACTTCCCTGTATTGAGATTTAAACTTAGAAGTGTAGTATTTTTTAATGATAACTATATTTACACATATGAGCAGAGTTAATACTGAGAGTACTCCGTTTCTTAGAAACTTTATATTAATATTACTGATGCTTATAGCTACCACAATAATAAAAACCGGAACAATGCTTATAAAATATCTACTTATTAGCAATGATGGTCCGATATAAGATTTGATTAGCATTATCAATACAAAAATTACAAACCAAGATGAAAGTAATATTGCACTAAAAACATCCTGATCTTTTATAATCTTTGTCTTATCTAATATCTCCTGTCCTTTTCTAAATAAAAACACAAAATAATAGATAATTAACAATAAAATAACGAAATACTCTAACTCAAATCCTCCAAATATTTCACAGAAAATATTTTTTAAGGAATCTTGTTGTGGCGGGCCAATCCAGAAAGATTTTACCGAAAACATTTTCTTTAATATTCTATAATTTGGCAAAAAGAAAGCTACTGATATAACACCAGCTATTAATCCATATCGGGATATTTTTTTTCTTTCAATATTTGCTGAATACATATATATAACAACTAATACCACATATTGAGAGAAGAAATTTATTGCCCCAAAAAAACTAAGGTTGAGTAATAAAATACCCGAAATAGCATACCACATGGTCGTCTTAAAATCTGGCTTCTTAATAAAAATACTAAGCCTGTAAAAACTGAACAAAGTTGCTAACAAGTACAAATTGTAAGACCGGGCTTCCTGAGAATAATGGATGCCAAACTCATTTATTGCTAAAAGTAAAGCTGCTATAATACCTGCCTGCTTATTATATATTTCCTTTACCAGTAAATAAATAACATATATTGCCAAAACACCCGCTATAGCAGAGGGTATCCTTGCTACTGCTGCAGAATAACCTGCTACAGTATAAAATGCCCGTAAAAAGAAGTAATACAGATATGGAAAACCCTCTGTAGTTTCAATCGCATTTAAAAACTCTTTAGTATTCAGTGATGGATCCGTTATATTTAATGTAAATATTTCATCCATCCATAAACTTTGGTAATCAAGCCTAAAAAATCTTAGAAAGCTCGCCAAGATTATTATAGCTGGTAATAGCAGTTTGTCAATTTTTTTTTTCATAATTAAAGATTGCAGACCTACATTAAATCATGTAGGATAAATATAATTTATCAATATACTCTAAAGGAGAGGGCCGGGTTTGTTAATCATAGCTTTGATAGTTGGTATAGTTCTTTAAAAATTTTAAACGCGCTTTTCCAGCTTAGTTTAGATCCGTCTACATCTGTCCATTCAAGTAATGGAAATTCTTGCCCTTTCTTAAGCAGGTCCTTGTTTTTTAGCCTCAGGAAAATTTCCATATCAAACAGCCACGAGGTCATAAACGGTTTTTCAAAAGCTTCTCGCGCTATGCTAACCGGAAAAATTTTGGCACCGCACTGGGTATCATAAATTCCCAAATCAAGCTTAAAGTTTGCTATGGTAATTATTATTCGCCCTATGTAATGCCTGTAGTTTTTTCTGTTTATATGGTAGTTTAAAAGCTGTACCCTGGATCCCAGTATAAACGTTTCAGGGTGTACGTTTACATGAGCTAACATCCTGTTAATTTCGCTAACCGGGGTAGAAAAATCGGCATCAAAATACCCTAGGTGGGTATAATCCCCTTTTTCAAGAATTTGGTTAGCTGCCCTAAAAATCGTGTTGGCTTTACCGGTGTTTTCTTCAAAATTAATAACAAAACACCTCGGCAGCTTTTCTGCAAAAGTGTTAATCAGTTGAAGGGTTTTATCTGTACTACCATCATTACACAGATAAATATCTGCATCGGCAGAACCATGCAACTCCTGAATTTTATTAAAGTTAAGTCGTAACTCTTCGTTATAACACGGTATTATTATGGCTGTGTTTGGCATTCTCAGAGCATTTTTTTAAACTGCTTACCCAGTCTGGTACAAACAACCCGAAGGTTTGTTTAATCTTGCTCTTATCAAGTACACTATAAGCAGGCCTTTTGGCCGGTGTGGGATAATCAGCAGAGGGGATAGGCTGTAAATTTATTAAAACATTATTCAATTCAAATATACCGGCAGCAAAACCGTACCATGTGGTTTCGCCTTCATTGCTGTAATGATAAATACCATATGCTTTATTATCATGTTCTATGATATGTAATAAAGCTTCGGCAAGGTCATTAGCATTTGTAGGTGTACCCTCCTGGTCATTTACAACACTGAGGCTGGTGCGGTCTGCCGCTAACCTCAGCATGGTTTTCATAAAATTATTTGCAAATTCTGAATATACCCACGCCGTACGAATTATATAGTACTGGTAACATACCTGGGCAATGGCTTTCTCTCCTTCCAGTTTTGTTTTTCCGTATACAGAAGTCGGGTTGGGTTCATCTTCTTCGGTATAAGGCTTTTTGCCTTCTCCGTTAAAAACAAAATCTGTACTTATATGGATAAGTGTAGCATTATAGTCATTACAAGCTTCTGCCAGGTTTTTAGCACCCGTTACATTAATATCATAAGCCTTTTCAGGCTCGCTTTCCGCTTTATCTACAGCAGTATAAGCGGCTGTATTAATACAGTACTGAGGCTTAATGGCTTTAAAAACGGCATCAATGCTTTCCTTATTTGTAATATCGGTTTCGGCCGAACCAAAGAAATGAAACTGAAGTCCCGCATGCGCAGGGGCCGCTTTCTGGAGCGCCTGGCCCAGTTGTCCGCCCGCCCCGGTTACTATTATGTTTATAGGTAAATGCTGCATGCTTCTATTTCAAACCTCTTTTTATAAGTTGCCTCCTGTAATAGTTCCTGAAAGTGATAACAATGCTATAAATAAAAAGTATAAACAATGGCAATATTACCTTCATCTTACCTAATATACTTCCTGTAACATTTATATTATTTACAGTTGCAACCTCTTTTATAACACTTTGATAATTAATCTGCTTAATCCGGTTCTTACCCTGCTCTGTAAGCAGTCCATTCTTGATATTAAATAAATCACTAAGGTTAGTATTATCATTATAATATAGTAGGCTTGGGTTTGCTTTTCTGGCATCTTTACCAAAACCTTCAACAACTTTATCAATCTGAACAATCATACTGTCGTTTTGTTGAATTTTTGCATTCAAGGTACTAATACTCTGCTCCTGTATCTTCTTTAAGTACGGATTAGCATTCAAAAACTTTAAAAACGGTTTTATAAGCTCCTCTTTACTAGCTTCCCCAGATGTTGTAATCGTAATTACATGGTAATCGTAATTGCGACTGGTAATTTTATCTTCTACGATCTTATCTATCTCCCCGTTTTCAGACATGATTTTAAATATGTCTATATTAATGTTTTTAGGACCATCGCTTTTGTTGATAAACTCGTAGATATCAATTACCGGGTCTATTTCCACCCTCCTTACCACATTCGGTTTTATACCTAATGAAGCTATAAATTGTTTGTCTCCTTTTTTAATCTTAGACTGAAACAAGTCTACCTGCTCATAAAGATAATCTACACTATCAAAATTTGGTAATACATACAGTTTATGGGTATAACTTTTACTACCCGAATCCATATAAGTACCAAGGCCGGCTCCAACAACAAACAGTATTAAAAGAATAACAATGTTACGCTTTATAAAAAGTATAAGATCAAAAAAACGGTCGTTAATACTGCCTATATAGCCCTGCACCTTTTGTTTTACCTGACCCAGGTCTATTTCGGCATTGTAGTTAGCGTTGTTGTTTTCCATTTCGGTATTTTATTGGATATTAAAAATTTGTTCTAGTATTTTTATAGTAATAAGGTAAGTAGGTTTTACACCCGTAGTACCCAGGCCGCCACTGGCAAGCGTGCTGCCTGTTTCAAGCGGATTATCTGATGCGTAGTATGCATAACGCACCTTTACATCAGGATTTATGCTCTTACGTATTTTACTGGCACTCTGTATGGCTTTCTGGTAGTAGGCTCCTTCCATTTCCAGGCCTATAACACCCCAGGTACTTTCATTAAAAAACTTAAGCAGGTCTTTGTTTTGCAGCGATGTACCCAGCACAGTAACCATAGGGCCACTGTATACAGGTATACCCTGCCCCGAAAGCATATCAGCAGTAAGCTCGTTATTAAACGGATAGTTATCACCTGTACCCTCGTTAATGTGTGCCGAAGGTATCATAATATCACCTTTGCCACCTTCCAGGATACCTGCCTTACCCATTATAGAAACCGATTCCACGTTTATAAACGTTTTATCGCCGTTTTCCTTGTATGGTTTTAGCAATTCGTCTATGGTTTCATAGGCCTGCTCGCCAAACGCATAGTCCATAACTATTATTACCGGCTTTGTTTCAGCCACATCCGCCTTAGGGAATGCTGTTTTACCGAAGTCAATTTTAGCCGTGTCAAATATCTGCACGTCTATGTTAGTCCCCGATGTATCGGGCATATAAATCATGCCGTTTTTCAGGGCCACTTCGGTTACTTTATCACGTAGCGGGTCGTTTCCGCTACGGCTCAGTTCTTCATATATATGAAAGTCGTCCTTGTCCTTATACTTGCTCTTAAGCAATGGTGGTGCAAAAACCGAGTTCATTACACTGTGCATGTTAGCACTTATAACGTGTATAGGACGATCCAGCAGGCCATTTTGCTTCAGTACCGACTTAATATTATCGGCCCAAATTTCACCATGTATGTGGTGGCCCAGCCTTTCGCGCAGCATAGGCGAAAAAGTTATGGTACGCTTATGCCCACCCATAGCTTCTTCTATCGCCAACTTACCCAGCCAATAGATTACCCTTAAAAACCTGTCCGGATCAGCCTTAGTGGCAAAGCCGGCGTAGATATCGGTTATCTCTGCAAAGGTACGCCCCAGCACGTTACTTACGTGGCTTATGGCTGTTTCGCGCTCTTCCAGTGTAAGAGGCTCGTCATGCTTTATGGTCTCCTCCAGCTTTACCCAGTCGCGGGTTATTTCGCCGTTATCGTCTATAAGTACGCGGTTTTTTATTTTCTCGGCCTCTATGTATATAAAGGTAAGGTGTGTAAGGATATCGTAAATATCGCTACGCCCGCGGGTAATTTCCACGTTCATCTGTTCCTCGTCTATACGGTAGCAGTTGCGTTTACGCTTAGGCGGTACTATGGCCTTAAAATGGCTTTTGCCATAACCTTCATCGCTGGTAAGGTTTACAAAGCGGCACTGCTCTATACCCACCGGAAGGCGTTCTATAACATACAGCAGGCCGTTTAGCTCTGCTTTTTCTTCGGCTATTGATCCGTATATTTCGGGGCGAAGCTGTAATAATGCCTCGCGCAAGGTTTCGCCACTAACACCCATAGGCTTATAAAAGCCTCGGTTAAACAGGTGGCGGATGGTTATGTACAGGCGTTCTATGGCTGCAGAAGACTCCTGAGCGCGCGAACGTGTAATGTTTTTTATTCCCTGCATAGTGTATATTTTATCGCAAATGTAGGTTTTTTAATTTTAGTTAAATTATTCAACGTGTTAACGAAAAGGCACTTTGGTTAACCTATTTTTGAAACGTGTTAACGAAAACGGAATTTCGTTAACGTATTAGAAAAACGTGTTAACGAAATTCCGTTTTCGTTAACACATTAGAAAATCATAATTTATAGTCATATTGTGTAAATACATCCATAAGTCCATTATTAATAAAATAATTATCTCTGCCTATCTTTATCTTCGTTAACAGATTAGATTCATTGCCAGCGATAGTTTCAAGATATTTTGATGCTGTTTGTCGTGTAATATTTAAATCTTCCTGTAAAAAATCAATTTTCGTATATGGATGTTTAAAAATATTATTTAATAAATCTTGGCTGTAAATTTTTGGATAATTACCTCTTATTGTATTTTTATAAAACAACATAACATTCTTTATTTCCTTTATCAAGGAAGAGCTTTGCTTTGACACACTTATTACGGAATCTAGCATATACAATATCCACTCTTCCCAACTACCTGTATCTCTTACATATTGCAAAAGCCTATAATATTCAGCCTTATTTTGTATGATATATCTACTGAGATATAGTGTAGGAAAATCTAAAAGTTCTTTAGAAATTAAAAATAATATATTGATTATACGACCCAAACGGCCATTACCATCATAAAATGGATGTATACTTTCAAATTGATGATGTATTACGGCCATCTTTACTAAAAAATCATTATCATCTAATGAATCATCATTCATATATTCGATAAGATTTGACATATAATACTGGATATCATCCAATCTTTGAGGTGGAGTATAAACAATTTCACCTGTTTTGTCATTCTTTAAATCAGTACCGGGAACTCTTCTATATCCTGCATTGTTTTGTTCAAGGATACTGTGGATGGAAAGAATGATAGAATTTGTTACCAACCTGTCTTTACTCACTTGCTCAAATCCTGCTTTTAAAGCCAAAGAATAACGTTGCACTTCCTTTGCCGCTATATTTTTTACAAGATGTAAATCTAGCTCCGCTTTAAATAATTCATCGTGTGTTGTAATGATATTCTCAACAGCAGAACTGTCTTTAGCTTCCTGGAGCGCTAATGTGTTTAATAGAATACCAACGTTGGGTACAGTAGCATGAACTCCTTTAAGTTCAGCTAATGCAGCCCGTGCTTCGGCTACCTTTTTCAATACTTTCTTTGACTCTATTTCTATCTTCAAAGGAAGTTCTGGTATTTTATAATTCTCTTTCATAAACATATTACTTAAAATAATCAGCAATCTTCCTATCGTTACTCAACCTCGGCAGTTTGTTTTGCCCACCCAGTTTGCCTATGCTTTTCATATACTCCTGGAAGCCGTTTTTAGCTACTTTGGTAATAATCAAGGTACGCAGTACCTTACCCACAATAAGGTCGTCATAGTACACATTCTGCTTACGCATGGCGGCATCTATCTTCAGGGCAAAGGCATCCATATCCTTCGGTTCGTTTTCAAACTCTATCAGCCACTCATGGTACGGTAGTCCGCTTTCGGGTGTTATCTGCGGGGCTACGGTAAACTCATTAATGCGCACCTCAGTGCCTTCCATTGCCTGTTCAAGCGCTGTTTCTACCTCCTTGCCTATTACGTGCTCACCAAAAGCAGAGATATAGTGCTTAACCCTACCCGTAACCACCACCCTATAAGGTGCAATCGACGTAAACGCCACTGTATCGCCTATGTTGTATGCCCATAGCCCGGCATTGGTACTCAGTATAAGCACATAGTTTACACTCAGCTCCACCTCTCCTATGGTATAGCGGCGGGGGTTTTGGGTAAAAAACTCATCTGCCTTTATAAACTCGTAAAAAATACCAGAGTTCAGCAAAAGCAGCATCCCCTTTTCGGTTTGGCTGTCCTGGTAGGCAAAAAAACCCTCACTCGCAGGGAACAGTTCTATACTGTCTACCATACGGCCTATGAGCTTTTCAAATTTGGCACGATACGGTTCGTAATTTACCCCGCCATAAATAAACAGGTTGAAGTTCTTGAATATCTCGCCCACAGGTTTCCCTGCCTTTTGGTGCAGCTTTTCAAAATACATTTGCACCCAGCTGGGTATACCCGATATTACGGTCATGTCCTCGTTTATGGTTTCGCCTACAATGGCATCTACCTTGGTTTCCCAATCGTCTATAATGTTGGTTTCCCAACTTGGCATACGGTTCTTTTGCAAATACGCCGGAACATAGTGTGCTACTATACCACTAAGGCGGCCAAACTTCACTCCATGCTTTTCATCAAGCTCAGGGCTACCCTGCAGGAAAATCATTTTACCGTCTACAAAGTCGGCCTTACCCGTTTCGTGCACATAACTAAGTATGGCATTTCGGGCTGCCTGAATGTGAAACGGCATACTCTCCTTAGTTAGTGGAATGTACTTAGCACCACTGGTTGTACCCGAAGTTTTGGCAAAATACAAAGGTTTACCCGGCCAAAGAATATCGGCCTCACCATGAACCACCTTTTCTACATAATACTTAAGCCCTTCGTAATCACGCACGGGTACTTTAGCAGCATAGTCGGCATAGGTTTGTATAGTATCAAAACCGTGGTCTTTACCAAATTCGGTTTCTTTGGCTTTAGCAAGCAATTCCTTAAACACACGCTCTTGTGTAGCCACAGGATTTGTAGCCCACTTTTGGGTTTGTTTATGAACAATGCCTGCAAATATCTTGGCTCCTAATGTTTTTAATGACATTATTACGGATGTTTTAATCTTTAAATTTTCGTTTCAGGGCTACCTCTGTGGCCACTATCATACTTACTGATAGTACAAGCAATGCTATAAGCCCGGCGGTTTGTTTTACCTCAACATCTACCGGAACAAAATAAGTAAGCGCCGAAAGCACCGCCATAACCAGTCCGCCAAAGCCCATTATCTTACCCGAATACCTTTGGGCAAAATCCCAATGTGCCTGTGATTTCATAGACCTTTTTGTACGATACCCCACTACCCCGTTAATTTCGGAAGGCGGGCTATAATGCATAAACGAACCTACAAAGGCAAACGCAATTCCGGATAAAAACCCGGGAAGTGCAATGTTTTCAAAAAAAGGATTCATTAGTCAAAATGTATAAACTGGGTTGGGTTTATTGGGTAGCCGTCTTTCCACAGTTCAAAGTGCACCTCGGCTGTACCCGACTTACCGTCGAAGCCTGCCTGCGCCAACACTTCGCCGCTTTTTACCACATCGCCCTGTACTTTGTTCAGTACTGCCAGGCGTTTGTATACCGATATAATACCATCGTTATGGCGCACCACCAGTACGTTTCCGTTAGTAGGAGTCCAGTCCGCCAGCACTACGGTACCTGCTGCTATGCTTTTTACAGGAGTATTATTTGCCACCGCTATTTCTACCGAAAGATGTTTTTTTGCTGCGTTGTATGGCGCAGTAATACTACCATGCACGGGCGCAAACAACACCTGGTTTACGCGTGGCGTAGCTTTTTCAAACAGGTTATATTTGTCCTCCAGGGCTACCTGTTCACGCAGCTTTTGGTCGGCATCGTTTGGTTTCATTTTCTCAGGGTCAAGTTCCTGCTGCCCCGCCGGCACTATACTGTCGCGACTAAGTTTACTATGTTCCAAGTCACCGGTAAGCACTTTTTTTATAGAGGCCAGATAAGCTTTTTCCTCCTCCAATACTTTTATAAGCGAGTCTGATTGTATAGCATTTTCGGTAGCCTGGCGCTTTAGTTTAGTACTTGCATAACCGGGAATATACTCTCGCAGTGGGGTAAAGGCTATAATGTATGTGGTAAGCGCTATCATAACAATACTTACCGTAGTAAGCCCCACAAACACATTCATGAGGTTCAGCCTGAGCGAAAATATTTCCTCAAAACTATCTTCGTTCAGTATTACCAAACGGTTTTTGGTAAACAGTTTTTTTCTTATTATTTGCTTCCTAAGCCTTTTTGCCGACATAATTACGGTTTAATTCACAAATATACTTAAGTCTGCCTTATTTTACCGTTGCCGCTAAAAGAAACGGATGGCTAAAAATTATGGCTTTCCTAAAATTTGCTTATTTAACGCAAACCAAATACAAATAATTGTCGTAAATACATGAACGAATATATTTTATAGTTAACTTTGTACGATAATTAAATTTATTTTTTAGAATCATGGGAAAATTAGGTGGAACCGAATGGTTATTGATAATAGTAGTAGTAGTACTATTGTTCGGTGGTAAAAAAATACCTGAACTAATGAAAGGACTTGGCACAGGCATAAAAGAATTTAAAAATGCTGCTAAGGAAGACGACCATACCACTGCGCCTAAAAAAGCACAGGCTCAGGACGAAAATAAACTGTAATTAAACAGTACATATACAAAAAACCCTCTCTTAAAACTTTTAAGAGAGGGTTTTTATGTTAATCAGGATTTATTAAACCGCAGGGTCTACAGATCCTATTTCGTTGATTCCGCTTCCGTCATTTGCGTAAACGTACTTAATGCTTTTGTCAAAGGCAAGGATAGGATAGAAAATATATCCTGCAAAAAGCAGCCCTATTGTAAAACCTTCAGATTTACCGAATGCTTTTGATAATAGGTTTGTAGCCCAGATAGCAAAAATGATATTCACACCCGGAATCATCAGCCATAATAACCAAATGCCCGGTTTCTTAATAATTTCCAGCATTACAAGCACGCTGTAAATAGGTACTAAACATGCCCAACCCGGTTTTCCGGCTTTTGTGAAAATTTTCCATTGGGCAGCAATCATAAGGAATGTAAATCCGAAAACGAAGATTACTAGGAATACTAAAAGTCCTGTCATAATTGTGTAAAGATTAATTGGTTAATAATAAATCCAAGATATAAATATATTTTTAACAAAACCGTTGTACTCTTACTTTTTTATAAACATTTTTCTCTTTATTAAAAAAAAGAAGCTTCGTTACCTACTTAGTATCAGTACTAAAAAAATAATTTACACGTTTTTACACAAAACCAACACCATGAAAAACCTATACTCGTTAATCATCCTACTCATATTTGGCACGGCTGTAGCACAAACCGACAGCCCTAAATACACTCTTACAGCAGGCAAACCAGACATTAAAAAGAAATCCGGACAGCGCTGGCTGCAGATACCCGTTACACTAACCAATACTACTATAGATACTCTTAAATACGCTACCATGACCTGCTCATGGCAGGATTTTTATACTGTAGATAACCCAAGTGTAAAAATTGAAGATGCTGTTTGTGATAAAAACATCAATTACATGATAGCATTACCTCCTAACCAAAGCAAAACCGTTTCATTAAGGCTATATAACACAAACCAACCTGAAAACCAAACGATAACTTTTAGCATAGGCCACAAACTGGTACCACTCGACACACTAAAATTAGGGAAAGTGGTTAGGGATGAAATGCACAAAACGAACCCGGTATGGACACAGCCAATAACCTTTTCATCCTTTAACCATGAAATAGAACCCAAAATAAAAATAAACCCTTGGGATAACATAAATGGATACCGTTTTGCAGTAGGCTATACGAAAGATTTGGAGGCCGAGGCATCATATCTTATAACTTCTTATCCGAAGAAAGACCCGGGGTATGGAGGCTTAGCTATGTTAGTACATTTTGTAGGCATAGGTGCCGAGTATATAAAAGACGGACCCCGCAATGCTTTAGGTGCCAAGCTGTCTTATGAAGCAAGCTTTAGCCTGCTCATAGCACAAATAGGCGCCGACTATCTATACAGCGAAGCAGGTAACCAGGCTCGCATAATGCCTAAAGTAGGACTTTCAGCTTTTGGTTTTGTTACAGTTTACTATGGCTGGAATATAAACACTATAAAAGATAGTGGTTTACAACCCTATAAACATTTGGTATCATTACAAATTAATCTGCTCGATGACTGGTTACGATAACCATAAAAAAAACTCCCGCCGTAGCGGGAGCCTTAACCTTACTTGCTTTCCTTGTACTTCTGATAGAAAAACGTAGGCAGGAAACCAAAATTAAGCAGGGCAAAACCTATAAGCATTAGTATGCTTGCGATAGGCCAGTGCATAATTTTAAACATAAAGCCTGTACTTAGCGTAAAGCTGGCCAGGAAGCCTAATAAATTAACTGTTCGTTTCATGATGATGATATTAAGAGATTGATGAATACGTGTGGTTTTCGCTTTTGTAGCGGTTGTAGAAAAACACGGGCAGGAATACAAAATTCAGCACCAAAAAACCCAGCAGTAACAGTATACTTGCCAAAGGCCAGTGCATAAACTTAAACATAGACCCCGAACTGATAAGGAACGTAGCTATAAACCCGCTTGTGTATATTATTTTGCGGCGCAACTGCGAGCGCTGCAAAGACACTATGTAAAAAGTATGTTGTTGCAGCGCGAAAATACCATACTGCCCGCCAAATTTTTGAAGAGCATTGCGGTAAGCTTCCTCAAAATCAGTATCCTTCCCTTCCTCTATGTGGGTACAAATATGATCCAGCAAATCTTCCCTTAGCTCCTCTTCCCGTACACCGTAGTGTTTCAGGTTTGCCGCTATATATTCTATTTGCGATTCAGACAATATCATGACTTGGTTGTTTTTGGTTGAATATTACAGATAGCGTTACTATAAAATCATTGATTTCGTTGCTTACGGTTTCAGCCTGTTTTTTGCCATTACCCGTTACACTGTAGTACTTGCGTACGCGCTTGCCTATGTACACCTTTTCGGTTTCCAGTATGCCCTCAGCCTCCAGTTTGTGGAGTATGGGGTAAAGGGCGCCTTCAGAGATGTCTATTTTACCCTTGGTGAGTTCTTTTACCTTTTGGGTAATCTCATAGCCATACATCTTTTCGCTATCGCTAAGCAACTTTAAAATGATGGGTTGCAGGGTTCCTTTGGTGAGTTCTTTACTATACATAGGACAAATATACATTTTATTACAATGTATTTACAAAAAATGGTAATTATTTTTTCGGGGGCAATGTGTGTAAACAACAAAACCCCAGTAAATACTGAGGTTTTGGTATGAAAATGATTTTTTTATAATGTTAGAAGACACACCCCTAACCCCTCTCGAAGAGGGAATAGCTTCACTCAAACCCATAAAAGCACGGTCAATTACATTATGAGTGCAGCTTCCAACAACTAACAACCGGCAACCAACAACTACAAAATCATCGTCAGCGCAACGCGTTTTCGACTTTCGTCTATTTCGGTGACTTTAACGGTAACGTGCTGGTGCAGCTTTACCACTTCGTTTACATCGCTTACAAAGCCTTCCTTTAGTTGCGATATGTGTACCAGTCCGCTCTCTTTAATTCCTATATCAACAAAGCACCCAAAGTTGGTAATGTTGTTTACAATACCCGGCAGTACCATACCGGTACGCAGGTCGGACATGGTTTTTACGTTCGGGTCAAACTCAAACATCTTGGCGGCTTTACGCGGGTCAAGCCCCGGTTTTTCCAGCTCTTTTAAAATATCCTGAAGCGTAAGCTTCCCTATTTCCGGGGTTACATACGCGTCTATGTTTATCTTTTTAATTGCTTCCTTGTTGCTTACAAGGTCGGCGGTTTTAAGTTTCAGGTCCTTAGCCATTTTTTCTACAATGGTATACGCCTCAGGGTGCACCGCACTGTTATCCAGCGGGTTCTTAGCATTAGGAATGCGGACAAACGCCGCCGCCTGCTGGTAGGCCTTCTCCCCCAGCCTTGCTACTTTTTTAAGTTGCTTGCGGTCTTCAAACGGACCATTTTCGCTACGGTAGTTTACAATGTTCTCGGCAAGCTTCTCTCCTATGCCACTCACGTAGCCCAGGAGCGATTTACTCGCTGTATTAAGGTTTACCCCTACCGAGTTTACACAACGCATTACCACGGTGTCCAGTTCGTCTTTTAAAAGGCTTTGGTCCACATCGTGTTGGTACTGCCCCACGCCTATGGCTTTGGGTTCTATTTTAACCAGCTCTGCAAGCGGATCGCTAAGGCGGCGCCCAATGGAAACCGCTCCCCTAACGGTAACATCGTATTTCGGGAATTCATCGCGCGCTATTTTAGATGCCGAGTATACCGAAGCACCTGCCTCGCTTACCACAAACACCTGTACCGGTTTATCCCACGCTATTTTCTTTATGAAATGTTCTGTTTCGCGGCTGGCGGTACCGTTACCTATAGAAATCGCGTCGATTTTATACGCGTTAACCATAGAACGGATTTTTTTCATGGCAATCGCCGTTTCGTTTTGTGGCGCGTGCGGAAAAATGGTTTCGTTGTACAACAGGTCGCCCTGCTCGTCCAGGCACACAATTTTACAGCCCGTACGGTACCCGGGGTCTATAGCAAGAATACGTTTTTGACCCAACGGCGGGGCAAGCAACAACTGTTGCAGGTTGGCTGCAAACACTTGTATGGCTACAGTGTCGGCTTTGGCTTTAGCCTCGCTTAGTACCTCGTTGCTAATGGCAGGAGCCAACAGGCGTTTGTAACTGTCGTCAATAGCTTTTTTTAGTTGGGTTGCGGTTTCGCGTTTGTTCTTAATGATGGCCTGCTCCATAAAGTCAATCGCCTCATCCCTATCGTCTATGTCTACACTGAACTTAATTACGCCCTCGTTCTCCGCGCGAAGCATTGCCAAAAGGCGGTGCGACGGTGCTTTGGTAAGGTTCTCGCTCCAGTCCAGGTATTGCTCAAATTTCTTGGCTTTCTCCGGGTCGGCACCCTTAGCTATTTTGGTGGTAATGGCCGCTTTGCGGCCGAAAACGCGGCGCAGGTTTTTACGGATGTACACATTTTCGTTAATCCACTCGGCTATAATATCGCGAGCGCCCTGCAGTGCCTCGTCTTCGTTGGCTACTTTATCGTTCAGGTACTTTGCCGCAAGGAAATCCATATCATCTGCATTCTGGCTCATGATGATTTTGGCAAGCGGTTCCAACCCTTTTTCGCGGGCGGTATCGGCACGGGTTTTCTTCTTCTTTTTGTACGGCAGGTACAGGTCTTCCAGCTCGGTCAGGTCGAAGCTCTGGTTAATCTTGGCACCCAGTTCAGGCGATAGGGCATTTTGCTCCTGTATGCTTTTTATAATGGCATCCTTACGCTTTACAATGGCATCGTACGCCTGGCTGTATTTGGCTATGTTTTCTATGATTACCTCATCGAGGTTGCCGGTCATGTCCTTGCGGTAACGGGCTATAAAGGGTATGGTACAGTCTTCTGAAAGGAGTTGCAGCACGGCCTCAATGCCTTTAACCGGGGCGCTTACCAGCCCGGCTATGTATTGTATGTTTGTCATTTTTTGATTGTAATAAGGGATGCAAATATGAAGAAACTTTTGCAGTTTATATATTTTTTTTGAGGTTGGGATTTTTGTATTTTAGTGAGGTAAATAAAATTACCTTATGATTTACTCGCGAGAAGAAATTTTCAAATTTACAGGACAATTTGATAAAACAGTAACAGTAAGTTTCAAATACAATTCTGTTTCCCAAACTAAATTATGATGAATATATCACTGGTCATTTTTATTATACCCCGAACGAAAGGATAGAATACCAAAACATTCTTAAAGATGAAAACTTTAATAAGACTGATGGATTGATAAAATTTTTAGCAAATACTTTTATAAATAAAATTACATTTTGCTAATCAATAAGAAATTTGTTATGGTTATAAAATTTAATTGGTATTGAAAAATGATCCAAATATTCTCTTACTTTCTCTTTTAAATTTTTATCTATTTCTTCAAAAATGTCCTTAACAAGATTTATACGAATAATTCCTTCTGTTATATATTCTTTATTTTCACATGGAAAATTTTCAAAAAAATCCCTCCCGTATTTTTCGATATACTGCATTCCAAAATAGTTGTATTTGAAAAGCCAATTTATCTCAATATTAGAAACGCTCTTCTGCATATTAGCTGGCGAATCTCCTTCACCGTCAATAAAACTAAAAATTATTTTATTCACTTTTTTACAAATTTGATCTGTAAGTTTGATTATTACTCTTGAATCATTACTGTCCGAGTCTATCAAATAACTTAAATGCTTTTTCCCCTCAGCGCATGTAATTACGAAATCTTCTGAATTATATCTTGCCAAATAACGTTGTTTTTCAAAATATTTTGAAAAAATATTTTGAAACGCTTCATATTTTTGAAATTCATAATCATACCCTAAAAAACCATTATTTACCAGTAAATTTAAGATTTCA